>JAQTVL010000377.1 GCA_028706835.1 Phycisphaerae bacterium
GCTACAGCTATGGAGGGCAGACGCGACGTTGCGCCGCCCAAAGCGGTAGCTGCGCTACCGCACTCCACAAACGGTGAAGAGCAAATGGCGGACAACCGCCTGTTTCCACCGCATATGTCCGCAGCCGGTCTTCGCCCGCGCAGCGGGCTTTTGGAGTGCGTGGGACGAAGGCCCCGCTTTTCCTCCCCCCGGCGCCCGCGATGGGGCGCGACCCCGCCGGCCCCCGCGTCACGGTTACTGTTCGAGATTCGTCCGGCGTGCCGTCCGCTTCCTCACCGCCCAAAGCGGGGCCTGCGTCCCCGCACTCCAAAAGCGGGCTGCGCCCGCAAATGCGATGCGCAACAGAACCCACGAACAGGGGACAGTCGCCTATTTCCCCAGTTCCCATTTCCTCAGAAGCCCTTGTTGTACTTCGCCAGAATAGCTCGGCCGGCGGCAACTGAACGCTTGGCCGGGGCTCGTGAGTCTCCGTTGTTCTCCAGTTCCCACGCACAGTGCAACCCGTAGACATCTTCCGGCGAGAGGTCCACGGTGGCCTCGCTGAACAGGCAAAACGTGACGGAACCAACCATCCCGATGCCGGAATCCTTCTGGTTCGGGTAGTCGTAAACATACTTGAGCAGCCACACTCGCCGCCGGTCATCCGTCGGCGGCCAGTACAGTTCCCGGTTGTCGTAGACCTCGATCTTCGTCGGTGGCCGGCCGAACTCCATCGGGTACTCAAGCCACTGGCACATCTCGGCCTTGGCCTTGAAGTCGGGCGCCCGGGTCTCTTTCGGGATCAGGTCCTTGCGGCCGAGTTCCTCGAGATACTCCTGGGCCTCCAGCGACCGGTTCGGGTCGACGCAGAACTCCTGAAGTCTCTTCAGGCTCTTCTCGTTGCCCAGCGAAGCCGAGGCCCAAGCCGCCTCCATCTGAACCGACGGATCGACGTGATCCATGGCCAGCGAGAACAGGGCGTCTCGCCCCGCCGGTGCCAGAAACGGCAGCGCGGCGGCGGAACTGTGGGCGTAAGAGAACTCGCCCGTGTCACGACTGCTCAGCCAGGCCTCGAGTTTCCTCCGGCCGGCGGGCGTGTCGAACGGGTGCGGCTTGAGGCTCTTGCTGCGCGCGACGGTATTGCACAAGTCGAGATAGGCGACGCACGCGAAACCCTCCGGCAGAGGATCCCGGAGCGATTCGATCACCTCCGCAGCGCCCGCCTCGTGCTTTGCCTGGATGTTGAAGATGACCGACCAGAGGTACTCCTTGGCGAAATCCGGCCGCCGCGCCAATGCGGGGAGGCGGGCAAGGCCCAGCTTGTAGCCGTACATCGCAAAGACCTTCAGCACGAACATGAGGTCAGACTTCTCGATCGTGGGGTGGTCCACATGGCCGTCAAACACGCGGAGCAACTCCGGCAGGCCATTCCTGGCCATGAACTTCGCAACATCCTCCGCTTCGACATCCTGGAAAGGCCCCGCCAATTCATAGAGTCGCGAGTGGAACTCGCCCTTCGGCAATTCCGGCGCGGAGGTCGGAACTCGCCGGAGGTCCTCGCAAACCTGAATCGCCTTCGCCATGTCGGTCACGTTCTTCCCCATCGACTTCCTCTTCCGTTGAGGTAAGGAGCCCTGCCCAGGTCCGGCCATGTCGGCCTGTGTCGTCACGGCGCGAACCTGCGATCCACCAAGCTCTGGTTTTGGTCGTCGCACAATGAACCAACCGGCCGCGGTTGCGGTGATGACGATCGCCGACACCAGGAGCAAGGTCTTCGTGCCCATCACGATTCCATCCCCAATAGGATTCCGTGGCAGCGCCCGAGGTCCGTCTTTTTGTGGAGTGCGGTAGCGCAGCTACCGCTATGGAGGGCAGACGCGACGTTGCGCCGCCCAAAGCGGTAGCTGCGCTACCGCACTCCACAAACGGCGAAGAGCAAATGGCGGACAACCGCCTGTTTCCACCGCATATGTCCGCAGCCGATCTTCGCCCGCGCAGCGGGCTTTTGGAGTGCGTGGGACGAAGGCCCCGCTTTCTTCCCCCCGGCGCCGGCGATGGGGCGCGACCCCGCCGGCCTCCGCGTCACGGGTGCTGTTCGAGATTCGTCCGGCGTGCCGTCCGCTTCGTCGCCGCCCAAAGCGGGGCCTGCGTCCCCGCACTCCAAAAGCGGGCTGCGCCCGCAAATGCGATACGCAACAGAACCCCAACTGGCGGACAGTCACCTATCTTCCCGAAACAACCGCCTCTTCCGCTCCTGCCCGATACCCCCCCTACTTCAGCCCCTCGGCCGCCTTGCGGGCGGCGTCGGCCCACTTGCTCGTCGGGAACTTCTCGATCACCGCCTGGAACTGCTGGCTGGCTTCGCCCTTGAGGATGTTCGCCTCCTGCGGGTTGTCCCCAGCCGCCTTCTTCGCCAGCTCGACGTACACCTGCCCAAGCTGGTAGTAGCTGGCCGACACCCACTCCGGGAACGCCGCGTAGATCACCGTCACCCGCAGGTAGGCCTTGAGCGCCTCGCGAAGCTGGCCCGACGCGAAGTACGACTCGCCGATGTAGAACTGCCCCTTCGCCTGCGTCTCGCCCGAAGCCTTGCCCGGGTTCTCCAGCGCCGCCAGCAGCGTCCGCAGCGAGGCGTCGTAGTCCTTCATGTGGAACTGCGCCAGCCCGATCGCGAACTCCACCGACGCCGCCGCGTCGTCCTTCGGATACTTCTCTTTCACTTTCTTCAGCGTCTCCAGCGCCTTGTCGTGCTGGCCCAGCGCGATCTGCGCCTCCCCCAGCCGAACCATCGCCTCCGGCAGATACTTGAAGTCCTTGCCCGCCGGGCCATCGACCAGCTTGGTCAGCCGATCCACCGCCGCCGACGGCTTGGCCGCCCGCAGATACGCCTCGCCCGCGTTCAGCAGTGCGTCCGGCACCAGTTCGCTCGACGGCAGGTCGTTCACCAGCTTGTCGAACTTCTCAGCCGCGTCGTCGAACTTGCCCTTCATCCAGAAGCACCACCCCAGCCGGTAGAGCGAATTGTCCTTCCGTCCGGTGGTGTCCTTGGCGGCGGCGTAAGCCGACTGGTACAGCTCCAGCGCCTTGTCGTAGTCCTTCTTGAAGTACGACTGCTCTGCCAGGTGGTAATAGGCGTCGCTCACCAGCGGGCTGTTCGGGTACTTGTCCGACAGCGCCTTGAACGCCGCCAGCATCTTCTCCTTCTCGTTGGTCGCCTGGTAGCACCACGCCAGCTCGTAATACGCCTGGTCCAGGTCCTTGCTGTCGGCGTAGTCGGTGATGAGCTGGTTGAACGTCGCCACCGCCTTGTCGTACAGCTTCAGCTTCTCCTGCCCCAGGCCGATCGCGCGGATGGCCGACACCGCGTACGGGTCCTTGGGGAACCGGGTCACCAGTTCCGTGAACGACTTCTCCGCCACCGCCCACTGCTCCTGCTTCTGGAAGCACAGGCCGGTGCGGTAGATCGCCTGCGGCTGGAGCTTGTCGCTGCCGGGGTAGTTGGACACGGAGGCGAAGGCGTCCGCCGCCTCTTTCCACTTGGTCTGCTCGTAGTAGCAGAGGCCCTGGCCGAACGCGGCGTACGGGGCCAGCGGGCCCTTGCCGTCCCGCCGGATCACCTCCTGGTAATGAACGATCGTGTCGGCGTACTTCTTGGCGCCCAGGCTGATCTCCGCAAGCTGATACTCCACCTGCGGCCGTAGCGGCGAGTCGGGGCAGTCCTTGACGAACCGCTCCAGGTGCGGCGCCGCCGCGTCCCTCTTGCCCTGGCGGATCCGCACCATCGCGATCTTGAACAGCGCGTCGTCGAGGTAGTCGGTCTTCGGGCCGTTGGCCGCCAGGAACGCATCCAGCGCGTCGGCCGCCTCGTTGTCGCTCTTGAGCTCCAGCAGGCAGTTGGCCTTCAGGTAGCTGGCCTCGCGCCGGATCGCATCGTCCGCCTTGTCGCCGATGCCGGCCAGCGACGGCATGGCGTCGGTGTATTTCTTCTGGAAGTAGAACGCCCAGGCCAGCCGCAGCCGGGCCTTGTCGGTGTCCGGGGTGGCGTCGGCCGGGAACTTGTCGAGCAGTTGGCGATACTGCGGGGCCGCGGCGTCGTACTTGCCTTGGAGGAACTGGTTCTCGCCCGCGATGAACAGCACCCGCGGCAACAGCTTGTCGGTCGGGAAGTCCGCGATGAACCGCTCGCACAGCGCCTGCGACTCGGCCAACTGCTTGTTGCTGTGCCGCGCCAACGCCGCGTTGTACAGCGACCGCGGCGTCGCCTCGTGCTGCGGGAACCGCTTGGCCACGTCCTCATACGCCGCCGCCGCGTCCGCCAGCTTGTTTTGGGCCAGCAGGGCGTCCGCCTGGCTGAGCTTCAGGTCGGCCATCCGCGGGGTTTCCGGGTGCGACTTGATCGCCTCGGCGAACGTCGCCGCCGCGTCCGACGCCCGGTTCAGCTTCAACTGCGCCTGCCCCTTCCAATACTTCGCCTCGTCCTTCGGAGCGCCCGGGTCGCCCGAGGCGATCATCTTGTCGAACTGCGTCACCGCCGACTCGTACTCGCCCGCCTCGTAGTAGCAGTTGCCCGCATACAGCCGCGCCTTCGTCGCCACCTTCGACGTCTCGTCCCGCACGCCCGACTCGATGAACGCCTCCGCCGCCTTCTTCAAGTCCCCCGCCTTGTAGATCGCCAACGCCTTCTCGAACCGCGCCGACGGCGACAGCTCGCCCTTCAGTCCGATCACCGTGTCGTAGTCCGCCGCCGCCTCCGTGTACTTCTTCGTCTGGAACAGCGACTGGGCCCGGTGGAAATAGGCCGACTCCAGCAGTTCGCTCTTCGGGTTGTGCTCGATGAACTCGCCGAATTCCTTGGCCGCCGAGTCGTACTTCTCCTGACCGAACGCGGCCAGCGACAGGTTCCAGCTCGCCGTCGTCAGCAGTTCGTCGAA
>JAQTVL010000378.1 GCA_028706835.1 Phycisphaerae bacterium
ATTCGACAGACAGTTCTGAATGCGGTTGTGCTCGCGAGTTGGGTCCTGTTGATGGCCGGTTGCCCCTGCGCCGCCATCGCCGATGACGTGATCGTTCGAACCGTCGCCCCGGATACTCAGCCGGAACCGGCCGTCGCCCGCCCGGCTGCGCCGCCGACGGAGACGGCCTTGCCCGACGCCGACGCCGCCGAACCCGCCCGCGCAGCCGCTCCTGCCCCTCCAACGCCGGCGGCTAAGGCCACACCGGAAAAGGCGGAGCCAGCCGCCAGGCCGCAACCCCGCGCGGCCGGCGCTCATCTTCGATCCGAGGCGCGTGCGGGGCGCGGGGCCATCGACCGGTATGTGCCGGGCGTCCGCCTGACGGACGAGCAGACGGCCAGAATCGCGGACGTCCTTGCCAAGCGTGCCGAAGTTGTCCGCAAGAGCGACGTGGCCGCCCGCGCCGATTGGAAGACCGCCCTTGAGAAGTTGAATGAGAATCCGAACAACGACGCATTCCACGAGCAGTTGAAGAAGGCCCGCGACCGAATGCTCGCCGACCGGCAGGCCGCCAACGACGCCGTGCGGCGGCAGATCGAAGAGGTGCTCACCGCGGACCAGAAGCAGCAGGCCGCGGAGGGTGTGCGGCGGCAGGGCGTCATCTCCGCCATGACCGTGGTCAACATCGTCTATCACCCATTTGAACGGCTGGGCTTGAGCAAGGACCAGTCAGCCAAGACCGCCGAACTGGCCGAGGCCGCCCGCGACGCGATGTTGAAACTGGGCCCCGGGGACGACGATGTTCGCCAGGATTTGGCGGACCAGTTCCGCAAAGACCTCCTGGCCTTGATGACCGACGAGCAGAAGCGAAGCCTTGGCGGCCGCTGAGAAACAAGGCTGGGGAGATTCCGCCGGTACAGCGAAACAGGCCGCGGTGGGATTCGAACCCACGAATAACGGTTTTGCAAACCGTCGCCTTGGGCCACTTGGCTACGCGGCCGCTGATGCGGATGAATCAGTATAAGCGGCGGACGCACCCTGTCAACGAAAACGCTGACGCAACCAGGACGACGGGTGTGGCCGTGTTTTCTGGCAGCATCTCTTGTCGTGTAATAGGCTATGGCTTTAGCCATAGTATCCGAACCGGTCGCCCCCTTTGGTCAGGGCGTTTCAACGCCCTTCCCATTCTGGCTTCAGCCGATGGCGATGGCTAAAGCCGCTACGAGAAGCCCGTTGAAACGGGCTAGGGGTATGGAGTGGGGACTGCGGCTATACCATGCCTAAAGGCATGGCCTAACACACGGCAATGCAAAGTGTTAGATTGTGCCGGAAAACACGGCCACAATCAGGACGAATGCGCGGAGTTGTCCCTGCCAGCGAATCTTGCCGCAGCTACTGAACCTATGCATCCTAACATTTACTTGACATTCGGAAAGCCTGTGCTATCAATCGGGAAGGGGACGGAGTCAGATTTCAAGGGCGGGGGGAGGGGTGAAATCTGACTCTTGAAATCTGACGTACGATCCGGGTCGGGCGCAGAAACGCACGCAGTCCGGCTGGGAGGGTTTGCGGACCCATCAACGCCCTGGCGGGCACACTCCGGATGAACAACGCAACGAGCTCGACGCAACCGCGTGTCAGGCCGATGAGTCTCTTGGTTTTACGCCGCCCGCCCCTATAATGTCCGCCGGTCGGGAAACCCTCGCGGAGAACACCCATGGCGGCGACAATCCTCGACGGAAAACAACTGGCGGAACAGATCCGACGGCAGACCGCCCAGCGCGTGCAGCGGCTGGCGGCGACGGCCCGAGCGCCCATGCTCGCAGCGGTGCTGGCCGGCGACGACGGCGGGGCGGTGCTGTACGCGGAGAGCCAGGCGAAGAAGTGCGCGGAACTCGGAATCGCGTATCGACTCGAACGCCTGCCCGGCGACGCCTCGCAGGCGGACCTGCTAAGCCTGATCGACCGGCTGAACCGCGACGACGCGGTCGACGGCGTCATCCTCCAGCAGCCGTTGCCGAAGACCTGCGACGCGGCGGCGGCCCAGTCGGCGGTCCGGCCGGACAAGGACGTCGAGGGCGCCTCGCCGATGAGCCTCGGGCTGCTGGCCTACGGCCGGCCTGCCCTGCTGCCCTGCACCGCCCTGGCGGCGTGGGAACTGATCAAGGCGAGCGGCATCAAGGTCGAGGGCGCCAACGCGGTCGTGATCGGGCGAAGCCAGATCGTCGGCCGGCCGATCGGCCTGATCCTTATGCAGAACCACGCCACCGTGACGACCTGCCACACGCGAACGCGCGACCTGCCCGGCGTGGCGCGCACGGGGGAGATACTGGTGGTCGCGGCCGGCCGGCCAAGGCTGGTCACTGCCGACTACATCCGTCCCGGCGCGGTGGTCATCGACGTGGGCACGAACCGCGTAACCGAGACGGGCGCCGACGGCAAGGCGGCCAAGAAGACCGTCGGCGACGTGGACTTCGAGGCGGCGAGGCAGATCGCCGGCTCGATCACGCCGGTGCCCGGCGGCGTGGGGCCGGTCACGGTCGCGCTGCTGCTCCGCAACGTGGTCGAGGCGGCGGAGCGGCACATCGGGTGACCTGAATGATTTCCGTGCTGTCCGCATTTCGTGACGGCGTGGGGCTGGGGCTGGCTATCGCCGCGCCGTTCGGGCCGATCAATGTCGAGATCGTCCGGCGACACCTCAGCACGGGGATCGCCGCCGGGCTGCTGCTCGGGCTCGGGGCCTGCTCGGTGGATACGGCCTACATCCTGCTCATCTCCTTCGGGCTGATCGCAGCCGCGCCGGGCCCGAGGCTGCAACTCTGGCTGGCCATCGCGGGGGCCGCCATCCTCGCGCTGCTGGCGGGGCTGATCCTGCGGTCCGCACGGTCGTCCGCGGCTGTGGCTTCGTTGGCTGACGCATCGGTCGCCGCAACCCGCCCGGATCCCCAGCCGCTGTGGCGGAACTGCGCGGTCGGGATAGTGATGACGGCGACGAGCCCGATGAACCTGGTGTTCTGGTTCGGCGTGATCGTCAGCGGCGCGTCGCGCAGCGAGACGATCTGGGGCCCCTGGCCGCGGGTCGCCGGCGTGATGTGCGGCACGATCACCTGGGTTGCAGGCCTGAATCTGGCCCTCGCGCGTTCCCGCCGATTCCTGCGCCCGCGAGTGCTGGTGGGCATCAACATCGTGTCCGCTTTGGCGCTGGTCGGCCTGGCCGCCTGGGGCGTGTGGAAGGCGACGCGCGGGTGAAGCCGCAGGCGGGGTCCGCGCATCCGAGCCGCCCGTTTCTGTTCACGGCGTCTGTTCGCACGTCCCGCACGGGGAATCCTGAAGGATTTCAGGCGGCCTTAATAAAAGTAATTATTGACTCTGGCCGCACACGCCCCCTATAACAAACGTATCATCCGAAAGGCGTGCACCGTCGCGACGTTCCGAGTTTATGGGAGGCGACGCCAACCTGTTTTCCGCGGCACGGCTTGGCGCTGTTTTCTTACGCCGCTTCCAGAGGAATCAAAATGTCTAAACGCACCCGAACGTCCGGCACGGACCGCGCCTTCTCATTGCGTCAACTGTTCCAGCGTGCGGCTGCGAAACTGACATCGCGGCAACCGGCCGACGCCGGGCTGCTCATCGAGCCGCTCGAGCCGCGGACGTTGCTGTCGGTGGCGCCGGTCATGACGCCGAATTTCCTGATCCACCGCCCCACCCCGACCATGGGCCCGGCGGCGTCGATCAGCCCGACGGGACTCACGCCGTCGCAGGTGCGCCAGGCGTATGGATTCAAGAACACGATGTTCGGCTCGATCGTCGGCGACGGGACGGGGCAGACCATCGCGATCGTCGACGCCTACAACGACCCGACGATCCAGGCGGACCTGCACGCGTTCGACGTGACGTTCGGCCTGCCGGACACGCAACTGACGGTGATCGGGCAGACCGGCACGTCGGCGTTGCCGGGGACGGACCCGGCCGGCCGGGGCAACTCGTGGGCGATCGAGACGTCGCTGGACGTGGAGTGGGCGCACGCGGCGGCGCCGGGGGCGAAGATCGTGCTGGTCGAGGCGCGGTCGGCGTCCACGGCGAATCTGTTCGCGGCGGTGAACACGGCCCGCAGCTACGCGGGCGTGTCGGTCATCTCGCTGAGTTGGGGCGGCGGCGAGTACTCCGGCGTGCGGACGTACGATTCCTACTTCACCACCCCGTCTGGGCACAACGGCGTCACATTCGTCGTTTCCAGCGGCGACAGCGGGGCCTACGGCGGATCGTCGTCAACGACCCCGTCGGTCGAATACCCGGCGGCGTCGCCGAACGTCGTGGCCGTCGGCGGGACCTACCTGTCGACCAACAGCTCGGGGGCCTACCTGGGCGAGACCGCGTGGGGTTCGGGGACCAGCAGCTACTACAACGGCGGATCGGGCGGCGGCATCAGCCGATACGAAACCCAGCCGGCCTACCAGGCGGGCGTGGTCACGCAGACGTCGGCGTATCGGGCGGTGCCGGACGTGGCGATGCTGGCCGACCCCAGCAGCGGCGTCGCGGTCATCGACACGTGGGACTTCGGCACGGCGGCGCCGTGGCTGGCGGTCGGCGGCACGAGCCTGGCCGCCCCGCTGTGGGCAGGCGTGCTGGCGATCGTCAACCAGGGGCGGGCGATCAACGGCCTGGGCACGCTGGACGGCAAGACCCAGACGCTGCCGATGCTGTACTCGCTGCCCAGCAGCGATTTCCATGACATCATCAGCGGCAGCAACGGCTACCCGGCGGGGCCCGGCTATGACCTGGTCACCGGGCGCGGCACGCCGATCGTGAACCTGCTGGCGCCGGCGATGGCGGGCATGCCGGTCACGCCGGCCAAGCCCATGCCGCTGATCGGCTCGCTGAGCGCCAATCCGGCCAGTGTGCTGGCGGGCGCAACGGTCACGCTGACGGCGGCGAATGTGGCGGAATCATCG
>JAQTVL010000379.1 GCA_028706835.1 Phycisphaerae bacterium
GAGGTCCTGCGGGTGTTGGCGATGATCGAGGGCGCGTCGTCTTAACCTTCTCCCTCTGGGAGAAGGTCCCGCCGCAGGCGGGGGATGAGGGTGGTCCGCAATCCCCACGCCGTGCCGCCCTCGCGTGTTGCCACGCACCCTCACCCGCCCCCGGCAAGCCGGGGGCGCCCTCTCCCAGAGGGAGAGGGCTAAGGAGAGTTACATGAACGTCCTGGTTCTCGCCCCGCATCCCGACGACGCCGAGCTTGGCATGGGCGGCAGCATCGCCCGGTTCATCCAGCAGAAGCACGCTGTCACCATCGTCGATGTCACCAACGGCGAGCCGACGCCCTACGGCGACGAGCAGACCCGCATCCGCGAAACCGCCGCCGCCAACGAGAAACTTGGCGGCCCCGCCCGGCTCAACCTCGGCCTGCCGAACCGCTGGCTGGAGGCGACGATCCCCGCCCGCGTCAAGGTGGCGGAGGCGATCCGCCAGGTTCGCCCCGACGTGATGTTCGTGCCATACGAGCACGACGCCCACCCGGACCACTTGGCTGTCCACCTGCTCGCCCAGCAGGCCCGCTTCACCGCGAAATACACCAAGACCGACATGCCCGGCCAGCCGCACTGGACGCCCCGGCTCATCTACTATTTCTGCACGCACCTGATGCTCAACATCGCCCCGACATTCGTGATCGACATCAGCCGGCAGATCGAAGCGAAGATGTCCGCCGTGGCCGCGTATCAAAGCCAGTTCTACGCCGGCCGGGGGCCGCAGGCGGGGGCCGTGCCGGAGATGGTGAAAACCCTCTGCCGCTACTTTGGCCAGCGAGTCGGCGTGGAGTACGCCGAGCCGTTCTTCATGCAGGAAGTCCTGGGGCTGGCGGGGATCGACGCGATCCTGTAGCGAGGTCCGAGGGACGAGACGCGAGGCGCGAGTGGAAGCAATGGAAGCGGGCGTCCCCTCTTCGTCTGTGAGTGGGACCAACGCCCAGATGCCATTCACCCCACGGAAACCATCAGGGTAGTCGTGAGGGCGCAAAGATGACGAACTGGCGGGCGCACGAATCAGTTCAGGCCCTACCTCACTGACACCCGGAAACCGCAACGGGGTTCCCGGTCTTCCGGCGAGGGGCCGTTGCGGCTTGCGGACTTGCAGTCCCAGTGATCGTCGAACCACGAACCACCTCGCGCCACACGGGCCTCGCCGGAGGCGGGGCCTTGAGGATCTGTATCCTTAGCATTTGCATAGGAATCCGCATAGTAGTCCGAACACCACTCTGACACATTCCCGTGCATGTCGTATAAACCCCAGGCGTTGGGTTTCTTCTGTCCGACCGGATGAGCCTTGTTGTCACTGTTGCCTGTGTACCAGGCATGTTCACCCAGATATGTGCCATCGTTTCCGTAATCGAATCGGGTCTTACTGCCCGCCCGGCAGGTGTATTCCCATTCCGCTTCCGTCGGCAAGCGGACCGTCTTACCCGTCTTGGCTGACAACTTTTTGCAGAACTCCACCGCGTCATCCCACGAGACGGTATCCACCGGGTTTTGCGCCCCCTTGAACTGGCTGGGGTTCTTGCCAATCACTTTCTCGTACTGCTCCTGCGTGACCTCGTAGACGCCCATGTAGAAAGGTTTGACGATTGTCACCTCGTGCGGCGGGCCTTCAGTCTTTACAGTTGCTCTTGCGAAGGCTTCGTTGGCCCCAGTCGATGCAGCAGCCTTCGCGGCTTCCCGTTGTTCGGATTCCGGGCTGCCCATCGTGAACTTACCGGCAGGGATCAGGACGAGTTTCATCGTCACCTTGTCGCCCAAGTCCAACATCAGTGTCTTCGCTGCCGGCGCCACGGCATTGGTGTCAGGCCGCGTTGCGGGTGGGAGCGGGTCGGCCGCCAGTGAGAAAGTCGAAGCCACAGACATGGCGAACATCATCCCCGCGAAGGCCAGCGTCGGCTTCATTCTTTACCCTTTCGATGGTGTGGCCATCTATCTTGGCGATGGCGCGTGCTACTGTCAAGGGGCAGGTTCCCGCGCCGCCAGACAGTGGTCGCGGTGCGTGTTGTTCCGGCCCGGAGCATGAAGCAGGTTGCAGTGAGTGTAAGAGTTATGAACGGCCGAAATGCAGTCATTCCAAGTCGTCGAACATGGACGGGGTAAGCTCGTTTGGATTGGGGGCCCATGCCAACGCGCTGCCATCAGGCAGCACAACGAGAGCTTTATTCCCAAGTCGAGAGACGCAGGGGCGGACCCGCATGTTGAGAACATCGTGCAACTTTCCCTGAATTAGAGCGTTGATCACCTCTTCCCAGAGACCCCAGTAGAAGACGCCTTCGTGAAGTCTCTGCCCCAGGCCGGTCAGGTGCGCCGGCCAGACAAATCCCTCCCAAGCCGTGCCTCTAAACAGATGCCCACGCACACGGACTGTAGTCCGCCCCGCGCTCCGGGTCGCCGCAAGATCAGCAAGCACAGCGTCACCTTCCCGCAAATACGCCAGGAAGCGGCGGTGATCGAATGTTCTGATTTCCTGGAGCCGGGCTGCAAAACGGTCGAAGATGCGTCCCTGCCGCCGGAAGAATGGAGTGTAGTGACTCAGCAGGGCGCGCGGGACTACGTACTGATCATTTGGCTCGTGATTCCCTGTGGGATCGATGAGCACGATATCGGCGGTTCGCGGATTTGGAGTATGACGAGGTGCGAAGACAACCCCCGCAGCGTGTGCAAAATCGGCGACGGCGAATTTGCGATAGACCTGTGTAATCGCCGCCTTCAAATTCTGCCTCATGTAGCGGCCCTTGGCTTCTACCTTGACCAACCTATGCGACGCAGGATGATATGCGAATAGATCATGTCGCTCATTCCTGTGTGTTACGTCCCAAGACGGATAATCAATGTCGTAGAGCTTCATACCGACGGCTAGTCCAACGCCTATGCCGAGCAGCTCCGAGCGTTTGGTTTGGGCGCCTGCGTTTGCTTGTTTGTCGACGACTAGTCGCGGAATTCCGTCACGGCCGTACTCTTGCCTCAGATTCCAATTCGAAAGCTCAACCCAAGCCGCCTTGAGTTGTGCCTGCTCGGCTCCGACGACAGAAGAGGCGATCGCGCCTCGATACCAGATTGCCGACAGTCCAGCGAGTTGACCTATCGACAGGTATATCCCGTTTTGGCGAAGGTCTGCCACGTTTGCCTCGAGAGCCGGATCAACTGGATTGCACCGCGAGTCATCGACTTGGACCGAGAGGTGTACTGCGTCCTGAGGCAATTGGGACACGTGCAGATCAAGCAACATGCTGGGTGGCATCGTCATCACACGTCCCCGGTGAAGAAGCCCAGCATACGATCCCATCGCATCGGGGTCAATTACTCCTGTCGGCCCGTCTAGCCCCGGCATCTTTGCTGTGGCACGCCAAGATCGCTTGCTCAAACGCTGGGAGCACAGGAGTCTGGTGTATTAGGGAGTAGTTAGGGATATGTGCAATCTCGGAAGTAGTAAAACACACATGAGCTCTGGCGGAACGCGATGATTCTGACGGATCATGGTCGATGGTCCACGAGGCTATTGCAGTGGACATGATTGCTGAATAGAGATTGGCGTGACCGAAGGATATCCGAGGCCAGAAGTGTGGTGTGGAGAGCCAGATGGCGAAGAGCGAGGTAGCAAGGCAACGAAGGGGAACACCTGGTTCATTCGTTTCCCTCGACCCTCGCCCCTCGCACTTCGTCCCTCGACCTCTGAGCACTTCTGGCTAGCATTGCCTAATTTGCTATACTCTTGCGGGTGATTCTGGCTGGGAGAGGTTATGCGCTATCGGCTGTTCGGCAATACGGGGATTTCCGTCAGCGAGGTCGGCGTCGGCTGCGGGCCGCTCGGCGGGCCGGGCAAGACCGGGCTGGAGCCGGCGCTGCGGCGGGCGTTCGACTTGGGTGTCAATCTGTTCGACACTGCCGACATGTACGCCGGCGGGGCGAGCGAGGATACGCTCGGCCGGGTGTTCGCCGACGTGCCGCGCGACAAGATCGTCTGGGCGACCAAGTTCGGCACGGTGCGGGAGGCCGGCGGCGGATACCACAAGGACGTCTCCGTCGGGCACATGAAGCAGATGTTCGAGCAGTCGCTTCGCCGGCTGCGCACGGACCACGTCGATATTTACCAGTTGCACAACCCGCCGATGACCTGCCTGGACGACGACGCCCTGTGGCGCGAACTCGACCGCATGTTGGACGCGGGCAAGATTCGCTGCTATGGCCTGTCGATCGACCTGGCGAAATCGGCGACGGCGTTCCTCGACCGCACGCGGGGCAGGGGCCTGCAAATGGTCTTCAACCCGCTGAATCAGGAGCCGCGGGCGATCCTCGGCGAACTGGCCACGCGCGGCGTGGGCATGCTGGTGAAGGTGCCGATGGCCGGCGGGGCGCTGACCGACCGGTTCAGCCCGGACTGGCCGCCGGTGGGCGACGAACGCCGCCAGCGCTGGGGCGAAAAGAACTTCGCCGAGCGGCTGAGGCTGGTGAACGCCCTTCGGCCGATCCTGTGCGGCAACGGGCGAATGCTGGCGCAGGGCGCGTTGGCCTGGCTGCTGACGATCTCGCCGCACGTGATCCCGATCCCCGGCATCTCGTCGCTGGCGCGGATCGAGGAAACGGTCGGTGCCGCCGGCATGAGGTTGAGCGATGCGGAGATGAAGGCCATCGACGAACTGGAGGGCGGGGGGCTGAAGGACTTGCGGTTCGGGTGGTAGGGCGGGATCGTCGTCCCGTAGGGACGGAATGGTAATAGCCCAGCAATTCATTGCTGGGAATCGATTGAAGCTTAGGAGCGAGAGTCCCGTAGATACCATGTGGCAAAAGCGGCCAGACTCTTGCAGGATATGGGGCAAACGCTCAGTTGGTTGCGTTCGAGCTGTTTACCTTCACCCTTACAGGAGGCTGGCCAATGGACAAGTTTATC
>JAQTVL010000380.1 GCA_028706835.1 Phycisphaerae bacterium
TGCTGATTGACCACGAAGTCACCAAGAGCACGAAGGGCCACGAAGGAAGTTTGTTCTTGAATGAAAGAATGAAGAAGAACAGCCCTTTGTGGCCCTTGGTGTCCTTAGTGTCTTGGTGGTGAATCTTCTGGCGAAGCGAGGATTGGATCATGACTCAAATCGATGACGCAACCGTTCGCCGCCTGGTCGAGCAGGTGCTCCAGCATGTGCAGTCCGGCTGGGGCAACCGGGTCGCGCCGACAGCCGGGCAGACCGCACAACCCGCGATCTCTGGCGAACAGCGAACCGCGCCCGCCGGTAGGCGGATGCCGCCGCCCGCGCGGATCAATACGTCTGCCCCGGCCGCCCTTGGGCGCCTCGGGCAGTTCACCGACGTCAACGACGCGGTCGCGGCTGCGGTGACGGCCCAGAGGGCGCTCATGCGGCGGTCGCTGGCCCAGCGCGAGCAGATTTGCGACCTGGTCCGCTCGATCTGCGTGGCGCAGGCTGAGGAACTCGGGCGGATCGAGTTCGAGGAGACGAAGATCGGCCACCTGGCCCACAAGGCCGCCAAGCTGGTGCTGGCTGCCCGCATCGCGACCGGCGTGTCGGCCCTGCGGACCGAGTGCTTCAGCGGCGATCACGGCATCACGCTCGAAGAGCACGCACCGTGGGGCGTGATCGGGGCGCTCACCCCGGTCACGCACTCGCTGCCGACCGTCGCGGTGAACGCCGTGCAGATGATCGCCGCCGGCAATTCCGTCGTATTCAACCCCCACCCCGGCGGCAAGAAGATCGCCGCCCTGGGTGCCCGGCTGTTCAACCAGGCCATCTATGACAACTTCGGCATCGACAACCTCATCTGCGTCATCGCCGAGCCGACGCTGGAATCGGCTGAGGCCATCTTCCACCACCCGGACGTGCGGATGCTGTGCATCACCGGCGGCCCGGGCGCGGTGGCCGCGGCGATGAAGTCGGGCAAGCGGGCCGTCTGCGCCGGGCCGGGCAACCCGCCGGTCGTCGTCGACGCCTCGGCTGACATCGAGAACGCGGCGCGGTGCATTATCGAGGGTACCTCGTTCGACAACAACCTGCTCTGCCTGTCGGAGAAGGAGGCGTTCGTCGAGGCCGCCGTCTACGAGCCGCTGATGAAGGCCATGAGCGCCGCCGGCGCGTATCGCCTGTCCCGCGAGCAGGTCGACCAGCTTGCGAAGATCTGCCTGGAGTCCCCGAAGGACGGCCGGGGCCACTGGCTCGCCAAACGGCAGTTCGTCGGCGCCGAGCCGCAGGAATTGGCCCGCCAGATCGGCCTGAACGTGCCGGCCGACTGCCGGATGCTGTTCGGCCCGGCTGATTCAGAGCACCCGTTCGTGCAGGCCGAGCAGATGATGCCGTTCCTGCCCGTGGTCAAGTGCGACACGTTCGAGCAGTGCGTCGAGCAGGCGAAGGACGCCGAGCACGGCTTCCGGCACACCTCGGTGATCCATTCGCGACTGGTGGACCACATGACGCACATGGGCAAGGAACTGGACACGACGCTCTACGTGAAGAACGGCCCGTCGCTGGCGGGCAACGGCGCCGGCGGCGAAGGCTACGCGAGCTACTCGATCGCCTGCACCACCGGCGAGGGCATCACCACGCCGATGACGTTCACGCGGTTCCGCCGCTGCACCATGGTGGACAACCTGCGGATCATCTGAATGAAGCGGTCAGCATTCAGCCGTCAGCTCTCAGCGAAAGATGGCAGGACGGACGGTTGTAGCTGAACGCTGAACGCTGAACGCTGAGAGCTGAAAGCTCGTTGAGGAACGACCATGTCCTACGCCTCCGGCATCGCGGCCCTGAACATGCAGATGACCGATCGCGTGCCGCGAACGGAGTACTCCGTCCACGAGCACTGGCCGCTGGTCGCGGTCGTCACCGGCATCGACACGACCGTCAAGGCGAACCGGCCGGCCGCCAGCCGGGCGTTCCTCAAGGCGTGGGACTATGCGTTCATGTGGTGTACGCCGGGCGGGTACACGATCCCCGTCCATACCGACATGGGCCACGCGGTCTATGTCCAGGGCGGGACGGACTATCGCAAGCCCGGCCTCTGCCCGTTCACCGATGTCGAGCAGGTGCTGCGGTTCGACCCGGCGGCCGTCTTCCCGCACGAATCGATGGACGCGATGGTCGCCCGGTGCAACGAACTGCATCGCGCCTCGGCCAGGCAGTGGCCGGACTGCCTGACGACCGGCGGCATCTACCACACGGTGTTCTCCGGGCTGATCGAAATCTTCGGCTGGGAGATGCTGCTGCTGGCCGGCGGCGTGGACCACGCGGGGCTCGGCCGGGTGATCGACAGCTACGGCCAGTGGTTGTTGCCGTATTTCCAGGCGTGGGCGAAGTCGGACGCGCCGGTGATCATGTGCCACGACGACATCTGCTGGACCTCCGGCCCGGTGTTCGCGCCGGCGTGGTACCGGCGATTCGTGTTCCCGTGGTACGCGAAGTACTGGCAGCCGCTCAAGGAGGCCGGCAAGAAGCTGATGTTCACGTCCGACGGCACGTATCACATGTTCTTCGACGACATCGTGGCGGCCGGCGCGGACTGCCTGGTGATGGAGCCGACGAGCGACATGGCGATGTTTGCCGCGAAATATGGCCGGACGCACGGATTTGTCGGCAATGCCGATACGCGCGTGCTGCTGACCGGCGACAAGTCGGACATCCACGCCGAGGTGAAGCGTTGCATGGACATCGGCCGGCGATGCCCGGGCTTCATCCTGGCGGTGGGCAACCACATCCCGGCCAACACGCCGGTGGACAACGCGCTCTACTACAACGACGCGTACCTGGAGTTGTCGAAGCGGTGAAGGAATAGCGGATGTTGCTCGGCATGGTCGAAGGCAGCGTGGTCTCGACGGTCAAGCATCGCTCGATGCAGGGCTGGAAGGTGCTGATCGTCCAGCCGATGGACATCGCCGGCCGGCCGGACGGCGATCCGGTGATGGCGATCGACATGCTGGGCGCCGGGCGCGGCACGAAGGTGCTGATCAGCAACGACGGCCGGGGCACGCGCGAGATGATCGGCGACGACCTCTCGCCCGTGCGGTGGGCTGTGATCGGGATTGTGGATCATTGACATGCGAAAGGTCTGGATCACCGCGGATGTCCTTGCCAAACGCCTGAAAGAGGGCGGCAAGAGCGGCATCGTCGAACTCGCCTGCAACGAGTTCCTCACGCCGAACGCGGTGGACCTGGCCGACCTGCGGCACGTGACGGTGAAGCGGGCGACACCGGCGGCCGTGCCAAAAGCGCTAAACGGCAAGCCGGACGCTGCGCCAAAGGTGGATAGAATCGCGAAAGCGGCGCCGAAAACGGCGATCGGACTGGTGCTGGATCGCCCGACGGAAAAGGTTCGCGGCCTGGTCGATGCGATGTTCCGCGACGGGGTTCCGCTTGCGGACTACACGCTGGAGACCTGCTGGATTCGCAACACGCGGGCCCTCTGCGCCGCAGTGGCCGCCGGCGAACTCGTCGGCGGCGTGGTCATCAGGCCGTACGCCGTCGAGGCGGTGATGTTGGCCAACAAGGTTCGCGGCATCCGGGCGGTGCAGGGCACCACCCGGGCGGCGGTGGCCGCGGCGCTGCGGCAGTTCAAGGCCAACGTGCTCGTCGTCGAGCACGCCGTCAGCACGTTCCACGAGATTCGCGTGCTGCTGGCGACATTCGCCGCCGGCTTGGCGGCCTTGGTCGAATCGAACCCGCTGCTCAACGCGGTGGCGGAGTTGGAAAGAAGCGCCTGATGCGTATTGCCCGAGTCATTGGAAAGATCGTGCTCAACCAGCACATGCCCGACGTCGTGCCGGGCAGCTACCTGATCGTCCGCCCGCTGAACCGCCAGGCGCTGGCCGGCGGTGCGGGAAGCATCGATGAGACAATCGTGCTGTGGGACTGCCTGGCCGCCCGCGAGGGCGACCTGGTCGGCCTGGTCGAGGGCCGCGAGGCGGCGGTGCCGTTCGGCAAGAAGAAAGTGCCGTACGACAGCTACAACGCGTGCATTCTGGACACGGTGGATTTCGATCCCGTGCTGTGAAGGAAAGCTGTCAGCGGTCAGCGATCAGCTTTCAGCTCTTGAATTTTCGGCGGAAGGCTGAACGCTGATAGCTGAAAGCTCTTGAGGTGCGTCATGCTCAACGAATGGGACATCAAGCGTCAGATTTGCGACGTTGGCCGGCGGATGTACGAAAAAGGCTACGTCGCCGCCAACGACGGCAATATCAGCGTGCGGATCGGCAAGGGCCGCTTCCTCTGCACGCCGACCGGCGTGTCGAAGGGCTCGCTCAAGCCGGCCGACATCGCCGTGGTCGACGGCAAGGGCAAGCAGCTCTCCGGCGACAAGCCGCGAACCAGCGAGATCATGCTGCACCTGCAAATCTACGACGAACTTCCGGAGATCAATGCGGTCTGCCACGCTCACCCGCCGCATGCGACCGCGTTTGCCGTCGCGGGCATCGAGTTGCCCTCGAAGGTCCTGCCGGAGGTGGAGATATTCATCGGCCAAGTGCCGCTGGCCAACTACGACACGCCGGGCACGCACCAGTTCGCCGAGACGATCCTGCCGCACCTTCGGAACAAGGCGAACACGATCCTGCTGGCCAACCACGGGGCGGTCGCCTGTGACAAGGACCTCGAGCACGCGTATTTCCACCTCGAGACGCTGGACATGTATTGCCAGATCCTGCTGCTGAGCAAAGAGATCGGCAGCATCCGCCAGATCCCCGACCCGAAGGTGCGCGAGCTGCTGGATATCAAGAAGCGCCTGGGCATCGCCGATCCGCGGATGGGCGAGAACACCGTGGCGGCGGAGCTGTCGGGCAGCGATGAGTTCATGCGCGGCTTCTCGACGCGGGCGATCCCGCAGCACACGCCGGACGCGAACGGCCACGGGCGCGGCGCGGGC
>JAQTVL010000381.1 GCA_028706835.1 Phycisphaerae bacterium
CGGTCATCATCCTGACGGCTCGCGGAGCGGAATCCGACCGCGTACGCGGCCTTCAGCTCGGGGCCGACGACTACGTCGTCAAGCCGTTCAGCGTCCGCGAACTGCTGGCCCGCGTGCAGGCGGTCATTCGCCGCTCGCCGCAGCGGCCTCGCCCGCCGCGGAAAGTCCGCTTCGCCGGCGGAGAGGCCGACCTGGAGCTGCGCACGATCCGCTACGACAACAAGCGCGAGCCGGCTGAACTGTCCGAACGCGAGGCCGAACTGCTCGGCTATCTGGCGGCCAACGCCGGCAGGCCGGTCACCCGCGACGAGATTCTCCACAACGTCTGGCTGATTTCCGCGAGCGGCATCGAAACCCGCACCATCGACATGCACGTCGCCCGGCTGCGCGAGAAGCTTGGCGACGACGCCGCCCAGCCGCGAGTGCTCCAGACGATCCGGGGCCGGGGCTACCTGTTCCTCAGCCGGGAAGGAACGCGATCATGAGCCGCACATGGCGAGTCGGCCTGGTGTTCGTCGCCAGCCTGCTGGGGATGCTGGCGATCATGGGCTGGGTCAGCCTGACGGTGCTCCGCCTGGACCGGGCGCAGGCGTCAGCCCAGGCGGCGGCGGAGCGCGAAGAGGCGGTCCGGCTGGCGCTGTGGCGGATGGACGCGGCCACGGTCCCGCTGATCGCCCAGGAAAGCTCGCGGCCGTATTTCGTCTATAGCTCGCTCTACCCGATCGAACGCGCCTACTCTCGCATGTTCAACGACCTGGCCGCCGGCGACGTGCTGGTCCCCTCGCCGCTGCTGGCCGGCCCGCCGCCGCTGGTGCTCGTCCACTTCCAGCTCGACCCAGCCGGGCGAATGACCTCGCCGCAGGTCCACTCGCTCTTCGTCGAAGGGATGCCGACGTCCGCCCCGACCACGCTGCCCAGTTCGATCCCGGTTCCGCCCGAGGCCTGCCGCCAGCAACTGGCGGACCTGGCGCGGATCGTGCGGCGCGATAGCCTGCTGGCCGGGCTGCCCGTCGTGCCGGCGGCCCCGCCGGGCGAGCGGGTGACGGTCGGCGGCCCCGTTCAGGACATATCCGTGCCCAACGCCAACCCGGCCGCGCAGCAGCAGCAGGACAACAACTTCCAGCAGGGCCAGCAGTGGAGCCAGATCGCCCCGCGGTCCAAGGGCGTTTCGCAGCGCGGCTCCGATGAATTCCAGGCCCGCAACTTTACGATGAACGCCTACAACGGCGGGAACTCGCTCAACCCCAGCCAACTCGCCTTGACCGACAACGCGACGAATGTCAAAGGCCAACGGCTGCCGAACCTCGGCCAGCAGCAGACTCAGGCCCGGCAGGGCCCGAACGCCGCGGAGGTGCTCGAAGGCCCGATGAAGCCCCTCTGGGCCGGCGATGCCCTGCTGCTCGCCCGCCGGGTCAGCATCAACAACAAGACCTACGTTCAGGGCTGCCGCCTGGACTGGCCCGCGATGAAGGCCCAACTGCTCGACACGGTGTCCGACCTGTTCCCGGCCGCCGACCTGGCCGCCGCGCCCGACGCCGGCGATCAGCCCAGCCAGCCGGAACGCATGATGGCCGCGCTGCCCGTTCGGCTGGTCCCGGGCGAGCTGGCGTTGAAATCGTCGCCGCCGGCCTCGCCGCTCCGGCTGTCGCTGGCGGTCGCGTGGGCCTGCGTGCTGATGGGCGCCGCCGCGGTCGGCGCGCTGCTGTTCGGCACGCTCCGGCTGAGCCAGCGGCGCGGCGATTTCGTGTCGGCGGTCACGCACGAACTCCGCACGCCGCTGACCACCTTCCGCCTCTACACCGAAATGCTGGTCGACGGCCACATCCCCGAGGCCAAGCGGTCGCAATACCTCGGCACGCTGCGGACTGAATCCGAGCGGCTGAGTCACCTGGTCGAGAACGTGCTCAGCTACGCCGGTTTGGAGGCGGGCTCGTCGGCTGTCCGGGCGACCGCGGTCGGGGTGGGCGAGTTGCTGGAGCGGGTGTCGCCCGCGCTTCGCGACCGGGCCGAGCAGGTTGGCATGACGTTCCTGGCCGAGGCTGGCGCCGACTGCGCCGGCGCGTCGGTCGTCGTGGACCCCGCAGCCGTCGAGCACATCCTGTTCAACCTGGTCGACAACGCCTGCAAGTACGCCGCGTCCGCCGAGGATCGCCGGATTCACCTGGAGGCCGCCCGGCGGGACGGCGGCATCGTCCTGCGCGTCCGAGACCACGGCCCCGGCGTCGACCCGAAAGACGCCGCCCGCCTGTTCCAGCCGTTCAGCAAGTCCGCCCGCCGAGCCGCGGAATCCGCCCCCGGCGTAGGCCTGGGCCTGTCCCTCAGCCGTCGCCTAGCGAGGCGCTTCGGCGGCGAGCTCGAACTGGAATCCACCGGCCCCGCCGGCGCGTGCTTCGCCCTGACGCTGCGGGCGACAACGGAGTAGGCGGACCCGGATCGCGAGACTGAAAGGGCTTGCGGGCTCCATGCCTATCGCGATAATCGGCCAAGTATGAAGGCCGGGTGGCGACCGCTCCTGATTCTCGCGCATCTCATCATTGCGGCAGCGGGCTTCTACATCCTGTCAGAACTCATCGGCATCGGCATTGTGTGTCCGGGCGCGATTCTGGTCTTCATGATCGCGCTGCTCATGGAAGTCACCCGCCGGTTCTTCCGCGATCGCGGCGAAACCTTCCGGTGGCTCGCCTCGCTGGTAGTCTTGAGTGTCTGCACCATCGCTTGGGTTGTGTGGGCATTCCAGGCCACCCGGCCGACAACTTTGTTCCGAGAATACGCGGCAGACCCGATTCCGCTGTCGGTCCGAATCATTGACGCTAAGTACCAGGGCGGGGCGGACGACGCTCTCTATCTGCACTTCTCGATAGGCGCAACCGACTTTCCCTTTCTGCTGAAGAAGCGTTCCTACGTGGAGTTGCATGGCGACAAAGCGAACCCCGTTCAGGCGCTGGGCGGTGCGAGTGCCCCGCGGTGGTGGTCCCCCGATAGACTCACGGAACCGTCCGCCTACCAGTTCCGCACGGACCATGAGATCGTCGAGATCTGGACCAACGCTGACCGCAATGAAGTCTACTTCGTCGTCTGGCATCTGTAGGCTGCACTGACCTCTGGCCACTGACGCTCGCCCGCTGTATCATCTCCACCACACAATTTCAGGAGCCACCATGGACACGATCGCACGTCTTGGGATCATCGGCGGGTCGGGCCTGGGCCAGGCCCTCACGGCGCAGGGCCGCGGCGAGTGGGTCGATGTCGATACGCCGTTCGGCCGGCCGAGCGGAAAGATTCTGCTCACCGACTGGAGCGGCACAGCCATCGCGTTCCTGTCGCGTCACGGGCCGGGCCACCTGATCAACCCGTCCATGGTGAACTACCGGGCCAACATCTATGCCCTGAAAAAGCTGGGCGTTAGACGCATCCTGGCCAGCGGCGCCACCGGCAGCCTGCGCGAGGACGTCCACCCCGGCGAACTCGTCGTGGCCGACCAGGTCATCGACAAGACTTTCCGCCGCGCCGGCACGTTCTTCGACAAGATGGCCTGCCACGCCGAACTGGCTGAGCCGTTCTGCCCCGCGCTGCGGAAGTTGCTGATCGGCTGCGCGGATCAGGTGAGCACGCGCGTCCACGACCGCGGCACGTACGTGTGCATGGAAGGCCCGCAGTTCTCGACCCGGGCCGAAAGCCTGATGCACCGCACGTGGGGCGGCGACCTGATCGGCATGACCTGCATGCCCGAGGCCAAGCTGGCCCGCGAGGCCGAGATGTGCTACGCACTGCTGGCCCTGCCGACCGACTACGACTGCTGGAAGCCGCACGAGGGGTCGGGCAGCAAGGAGCAACTGCTGACCACGATCCTGGGCAACCTCCAGAAGGCGACCGACAACGCGGTGGCGCTGCTGAAGGTGGCGGCCGCCCGCATCGGCGGCCTGAAGGAAACCTGCGATTGCCAGGACGCCCTGAAGCTGGCCATCTGGTCCGACAAGACGAAGGTGGACCCGGCCGAGGTGCGGAAGCTGGACGCGATCTGCGGGCGATACTTCACGTGAGCAGCCACGGCGTTCGGCGGAATCTTGTTTAAGTAATTGTGTTTAATGATGTTAGGTCAATGATTGGCAAGGTTCCAACCGCGTCCGATGCGACCTTGCTAACTGCCTTCTATTACTGAACTTGCGAGCAAGGTCGCAAGGTCGCACGGTTTCATCACACGCACATCCGCCATCCCCGCCGCACGATGCTTTAAGTATTGTCAAGTCTTTCATTTGCAAAGCCCACCATAACTAATGACACAAATCCTCTGATAGTCAAGTAAATGTTAGGGCATTCATCTCCGAAGTTTGCGTCCAGGCAAAAAATCCGCCTCGCCCGGAACCTTCCTGCCGATTGCGGGTCTAATGCTTCAACGGGCCCGGAATTGGCTTGCCGTTTCGCGGCCCGAGCGGGTAAAGTAAACGAGTTCAGGTTGGTCGGCTAGGCACTGCGTTGACGTGCTGTTTTGGCGGGGCATCCATGCGATATCTGGCGATCCTGATCCTGTCCGTCGCGATCTCGCCGTCGTTCTCGCTGGCCAAGTCCGGCGACACGCCGACCTCCGCGCCCGACGCCAAGGCCCGCATCGGGCCCGCCATCGCCGACCTGTTCAACCAGACCCATATCCAGCGTCAACTGACCCGACAGCAACTCGAAAACGAACCCGACCTGCCCGCGCTCCTGGCGGCGCTGCTGGCTGACGTCGACCCGGCGATCCGCCGCACCAGCCTGATGCTGCTCCGCGACCACTACGGCGATTGGCCGGTCGTCTCCGCCGTGCAGACAATGCTCCGCAGCGAACTCGCCCGCGGCGACAAGGGCGACGCCTACGTCGTCTCCGCCTGCTGCGACATCCTGGCCGACTGGCCTCAGTGGGATTCCATCCCCGTCCTGCTCAACG
>JAQTVL010000382.1 GCA_028706835.1 Phycisphaerae bacterium
AAAGTGATTCCGACATGACGATCCTCCGTGACCCAATTCGGCCGACTCCGCCGGCCTATGCCTGCCCCCATTCAACCCTACCCCTATCTATCGGCTCTTTGGCCCGTACAGCTACGGGGATGCACCCTAGCAGCCCGCCATGGACAGGGCGTGACAATATGTTCCGGCGGTACCGGAGATGCCCTGACGGTTACGCTACTGCTCTGTCGCAGGTGATTGGATGGGTGCCATGGCTGGTCCGCCGTCCGGCTGTTTGGGACGGCGGGCCAGCCATGCCCACGCGGTGCAGACATGCCTGCGACAAAACGGCCGTCGCAGGCATGGCACCCGATCCATCATTTCATCTGCGACAGAACACTACGAACAGGCGTGTTCGTAGTGACGCCGTAAGGCGTTTCCTCGCTGTCTTCGTGTGGAGACGCCGCGTTTCCCCGGCCGCGATCGCCCTTCTACCAGTCCCACCGAGTTGAGCGGGGCTTGCACAAGAGGACCTCCACCGTCGCGTCAGGCTTCAGATCGAACCACAGCACCATGTGGGTCTCGCCGTCCGTGTTCTTGGCGAGCATATAGGACTGCGCCGTGGTGCGGATTGCGGTCGCATCCACGCGGTAGTCGATGGGCAGATTCCATAGCGCAACGGCATACCCCGGAAACACGGCCTGGGTCTTCATGGTAAGCGTGATCTTCAGGCCTGTGTCCTTCTCGTAGCTCTGGTTTCGCAGGATCGTCACGTCCGGCGTCTCGAAAGCGTTGACGACGCTGCCGGCGCCCCGCCGCTCCTCGCGGGTGTGGTCGAACCACCAGATCGGATTCGGGCATTCCCTCTCGAAGCGCATCTGCCGTTTCTGGTCCTCGATGAGGATGAACTCGCACGACAGGGGATCCTTCAGCGGCAGGAAATCCTTCTTGTCCGGCAGCACGGGCGTCTCGCGCATCTTCCGAACGGTGGACATCCGCGTGCCCCACGGAATCCGGTCCGGGGCGCAGACGACGCCGTAGTTGCTCAGAGAGCCCTGGGTCCACCAGGCATCGTAGAGCAGGTGCCGGGTCTTGCTGACGAACACGGTGCGGGGCGTCGCCTTGAAATGACGGCGATAGTAATCCACCATGTCGATGGACCGCGTGAACGCCAGTTTGTATTTCCGCGGCAGTTCGAACGCCACCAACCGCTGGTAGCGCTCGATGAACGCGTTGATTCCCCGGCGGTCATCCCCGGCCTGAAACGCCGGGTTCGGGTTGTCGCCCCATGATTTGCTCGCTCCTCCGTACAGCGGGGTGATGAAGGCGGGATGCCCGCTCATCTCAACGAGGTTGCGGAACTCGTCAAGCCCATCCGTCATGCACCGGGCTGTCCGGTCGAAACGCCCTTCACTGGCTGCGTAATGCCAGTCAACCGGGCCCAGAAAATGAAAGGATCCGCAGAAGTCCCACTGATGGGAAACCACCGCGCCTCCCGGTTCCTGATTCACCTTTCGGCAATCGCTCCTCGACGCGTAGTAGAGGAACTCCGGCATGCCGATCCACGGCGAGCAGTTCGCCTCCCACAGCCCGCAGTGGTCATTGACGCCGATGTCGGCGAACGCCCGGGGGTAGCCGGGATCCTCGCGGTGCTGCACGTCCACCCGGATCGAACGATGGTCGAGCGGGTCGGGCAGGAGGGCCCGCGCCTTCTTCATCCCCTCGCCATACACGCGAACGCGCTCCTCATGAGCGCCGCCCGGCATATCCGGGAACGCCGGCACGACCAGTTCCCCGAACAGGCGGTTGTAGCCCAGCAGTTTCCGGCAGACCGCGTCCTCGACTGAGAACTTCGCTATCGGGTAGCGGTAATCCAGGGGAATGCCCATTCCGTGGAAGGTCGGCTCCGCCTCCATTCCGAAGAACGTCGCAAACGACAGCACAATGTAGGTGTCGTCAAGCGCCGCGAAGTAGCGGTAATACCGTTCGCCGCCCACACGCCATTCCGCCATATGGTTCCCGGTCTTCTTCGGCGCGTAAGTGAAGGCGGCCTGCCCATCGGCAAAGGAAAGCGGACATTGCTCCGCCGGCAGGCGCTCAGGCCATTTGAGGTCGCCGCCGGGTTTGAACGCCGGACCGGGGTCCGCCTGCTCAAGATACTGCGGGTATATCCTGAGCCCGCCGTTCTCGGCGCCGGCGGGCAGCCGGAATTTGAACTCCAGCGACTCCCCGAGCTTGAGTAAACGACTCGACGTGGTCCATATGGGCACAACGGCGATTGCAGCCATGTCAGCCCCTTTGCCTTGCGGCGGTTGCGCCGTCGACTGGCTGAGTCCTCGGGTCGACACCGACAACATCGCGCCCAGGACCATGACACCGACCAAGCGTGGTTTTCCACCCTGTTTCCTCGAACAGCATGGAGACATCAACTCCTCCGCGGATTCCTTGAGACCGTCGGGAAGTATCTTCCGGCCGCCAAGGGTCGCCGTGCTCATCGATCCGTTCCCGGGCTCAGTCAATCTCAATCCCCTGTAGAATCGCATCGTGCTTGCCTTCCGCCATGACGCTAATGGTAATGTAACCTCGCGCGTCCGGCGTGATCTGTTCGAAGCGGCGATCCGCCGACATGCCGCATTGTCCGGGCGCGGCGGGGTCGAACCCGTGCAGCACGGTCGCGCCGTTGATTTCCACTCGCATCGGACGATGCTCCGTTTCCGGCAACCATAGCTCGGCGAACTTGAGGTGTACCGAGTAAAGACCCGGCTGCACGGGAATGCGGTAGAGGATCCGGCGCCCGGCGACGGCTGTCTGATAGAGCGGCTGATCGTACAGCGTCGGGGTGGCCTGGCGGACCGGACGGGTCGAACGCAGAACCCGCCCGCCCGAGCGGCCGAGGCCGCTTCGGCGCGGCGAACGCCCGTCGAGGCCGTGTGGGTCCGCCGACCAGACAAAACTGTTCCAGTCTATGAACGCCTGCTTCGATCCGACATTGACACGCACACAGGAGCGGAATTCCGGCAGCAGTTCAATCGCCTGCACCGCCGCCTCGGCCGTTCGGCCATCGTGCCGAGTCGCGCCGAGGAAGCGGATCGTGATGTTTCCGTCCGCATCCGGCACGATGTAGTGGAACGCCTTGTCCACGCCTGTGCGAAAGCCGCGAGCGGCATGCGCACTATCGAAATCGTTCAATACGCGCAGGCCGTTGATCTCCACGTGCATGGGGCGATCGAAATACTCCTGATGCCGCAATTCGGCAAACTTCAGTCGGACGGCATAGAGGCCCGGCAACACCGGGACGGAATAGACAAAATCCTTCCCGGCGCGGCCCCGACAATAGAGGCCGACGTCCGCCGCCCCCGGCAGGAATGCGCGCACGCCGGGCGTTGGCCGCAGGGCGCGCCCGTTGCGATAGTAGCCGTCCGCTTCCCAGCGGTTGCCGCTACTATCCGTACACGCCCGCCGCCCGCCGCAGACAATGCGGACGATGCTTTGCGCCGCCGCCGTTGGCTGCTCTTCGTACCGGATGATGGGCATCCAGGCCAGGAGATCGGTGTCGTAGTCCGACCCCCGGCCGACAACGAACCGGATCACATCGCCTTGAACCACCCGCAGATTCAGGTTGTGCGCAGCCCCGGAGAAGCTCTTCGGACGGACAGCCGCCGCGCCGCTGCGGGGCCAGACCTTGCGGTCATTGAGCAGAATACGGACTGGCAGGGGACCGCCTTTCTCGAAGCGATACCATTCTTTGACCGCCCGGCCGACGACCGCGACGATTCCATCCTTGGGCGCCGTCCACGCCCGCGCGCAATCGGCGGCGGTTGACGCCTGTTGCCAGCCGCGTCCGACCCGGGCGCCGCCGGCGCCCTCCCAGTAGCCTTCAACACCGCCTCGTTGATTCGGAGTGCCGCCCACGTCCGCCGCCGGATTGTTGGCCGGCGGAACCCAAGTCATGGGAACGAACGTCCGCCCATCGGCGCAACACTCCGCGCTCCAGCCTTCGCGGCCGGCGACCGGGAAATGCCCGCCCAAAGCCTCGAACGTGGCAGGTTCGCCGTCAATCCGCCTCGCCTCTGTCCACGGGCTGCTGATTCCGTTGCCATCCACCGTCCGCACCGCGTAGCGGGGACTTCGGTTCCAGCCTTCGGCGTGGTCGAACCAGTGCCGGCCGATGCTGACCCTCGCGATGATGCGGTTGTTCCGAGCCACCTCGTAGTAGCGTATCCATCGGTGATCGGCGCTGCCGGCCCAGTAGATGCCCACGCCGCGGTACCCGAGATTGTTCTCGCCGCGGACATACGCCGCGCCGGGCGCCGTCGGCGGCGTCGTGTCGCCCCCGCTGCCCGGGCGATTCTCCAGGTTCAGGAAGATCAGTTCGCGAGCCGCGGCGTTGCGCAGCGCGATGCCGCGGGCCATCAGATCCGCGCCCGTCCGCTTCTCCGAGCGCGGCGCCGCCGCAAAATCGACGGCATAGGTGGTTCCAGGCAGCAACCCCCTGGGATACAGGCGGATTCTGCCCTTGCGTTGACACTTGAGAATGATACACGCCTTGCACCGGTCCCGGCTGGTCCGCTGCATGTAGAAGTGTTCCGCGTCCCCCTCGACCCGCGGGTGAAACATGTAACTCCAACGGCCCGCCACGCCCTCGCGCAACAGAAAGCGGTAGATCTCCAGGTCCTGCCGGGCCAGTTCGTTGTCACCTTCGTCACAGAACATACCGTAGCTGGGAAGAGGCACGCCGGTCAGCACGTGTCGCGCGGTCCGCTTCACATAGCGGAGATCCTGTATCGCCGGGGGTTTTCCATGGGCCATGAACTTCACCCACTCTTGCATCGACAGGTACGAGCCGTCTGCGGGCTTGCCCGCTATTGAGGCCAGGCCCTGAAGAGTGTCGCCGACCTTGTCCGGCGGCTCGAAGTAGGAGAAGTAGTAGTTGGTATACGGGCCGCGACCGA
>JAQTVL010000383.1 GCA_028706835.1 Phycisphaerae bacterium
GTTGGGCCTTGAAAAACGTCGGGTAAGTCGTCAGACTGCCTGACACAACCCCGGTCGGTTCTGGGGCGCGCCCCTGGTAGGTTTTGGGGCGCCCCGCCCTGGTAGGTTTTGAGGCGCCCCGTGACACGGGGGCGGCGCCGGATTCTGAACGGCATACACCCGACTTGCCCAGACAAATGATTCGAGCGGGCTACACAGCCCAGTCCTCTACCACGAGAGATGAACTGAAGTGCGAGAGCAAACGTCCGAAGTTGCCACGTGAATCGTGAGTCACGAGGACCAACTTGAAGGTCATCGCCTGCGCGGCGATCCAGATGTCGTTCTCGTCGATCCCGAGTTCACGCCCACTTGAGGGGTAGACAAGCTGCTCCGGCCGCTTGACCTTGGTTCGCTTCTCCTTCGGGCCGCAGTTGTTGAATAGCCATGCTCGCAGCTCTCCGTAGGCACCGGTAACATGCCTGTCGATGCCCAAACTCTGGGGGCACTGTTCTTGGACGAAGGACCGGGAGGCCGCCTGCTGCCGTATATCAGGTGTCGTAGTTACTCGGTGCCCGTACTCGATTTCCCCGATAGTGATCACCGACACGAACAGCCGCGGGACATACTGCGTCTGGGGTTCCGGCTTCCGAACGACTTGGACTCTCGCCACGACTGCCGTGTGCTCAGCGCACCTCGGATCGTACCAGTGTCGCAGAACATTCGTGTCGAGCAGGTAGTCGGACACGCAGCTACTCTTCCTCTTCTGAAGATGTTGCGGCAACGAGCGCGTCAAGCACGTGCCGCGACTCGCCGGGCCTGAATCGCTCGGCAGTCACGTCCGCCGCCGCCGAACTGAATTCTTCCGAGATAATGAACCGCAATGGGAGACAAGAAGAGAAACCTTCCTGGTAGTAGCCTGTGAATTTGCAGCCGACCCCTCGTCGTTCCGAATTTGAAAACAGGTTCAACACCTGTCGCTCCATCTGGGGTGCCAAGTCGTATGCATTCAGCACGGCAGCGTCCATTTGCAGCAGTTTGGCCTTCACCTCGGACGGGTTCGGCTCAGCAGTCAGTATTCCTCCAGATCCTTTGGCTGCTGTCCTGTAGGCGATCGCGGCTGACGAAACTGCCGCAACCCAAGTCGGATGGAGTTGCGGAATCGGGAGATTGAGCAGGTCACCGCCGATGATGTGGTGCTTGGTTGCGAGGCAGTACACGAAGGCATTGGCCAGAGGACTGTTCAATAGCGCCCAGATCACGAGTCCCGGAACCTGGATGCCCGGTCTTGGTCGTACGACCAGGAAGTTGCCTTTGATGGCCAGCCCTTCCTCGTCGAGCCAACCTTTCATGCTCCAGACGCCTCGACTTGCCCGAGCATGGTTTACAAGCACCTGGCCCGCTCGTCCCCGCAGGCCCAGACGCGGACTCTGGATTACAGCCGGGGATGGATTCATCCACGTGCGTTCAGGCGTCTGGAAGATCGGCGGATCACCGCGCGACGTGACAAAGCATTCGCGATAGCCCGCTCTCCGTCTCGTGCTGAGCGTCTCAGCACCCGCGGGCAGATTGACCCCGTGAAACGAGAAGCCTTGCCCCGCGACCGCCACGCTGGAGAGCCTTGGGTAGGCCGAAAGGTAGTCCCAGACGGATGAGCATTCGGGGATTCTCAAATCGGCAGATCGGGTGTTCTGAAATCGGGCGACATCTACCTGCTGCTCCGAACTGAAGGCGAACTGGTCACGAAATGCGTCCATTCCGGCGTTCCTGACGCGGCGCACCCAGACGCTCCCGGCAGCCCTGTGGCCATCTCGACGTCGCCCCAGCAAGACCGCTACTTCGTGATCTGCCTTCTGAAAAAGCTTGTCTTCAAGAATGTCGACTTCGTACAACTCGCAATGGGTGAGAATCTCACGACGAACATCCTCCGCCTCGCGACTGTGCAGGAAACCTCGCGGAACCACTACGCCGAAGCAGGCGCCGTCGGACAAGAAGGGAATCGCGCGGCGGAGCATCTCGGATGCTTTGGTGTTGGCCGCGACGGTGATGCCTTGTCGGGAGTAAGCAGCGAGCTGCCGCTTGGTGAACTTCTCGTAAGGCGGGTTAGCCAGCAATAGACCGCACCGTCGAGCGCCATTCTGTAGATTATTGCCGACGAACATGTCTCCGCCCCGCAGGTCCCAGGTATTGCCGAAAGGCGCGTCCGCGAGCGTCAGGCGCAGGCGGGCGACTTCTAGGGCGAAGGCATCCAGTTCAAGCCCGTGCAGGTGGTGCTTCAGGTAGTCGTGCCGCAGCCTCCCATCGTCGATGCCGGAGGACTGCCGGAGCACTCGCAGGGCGCCGACCAGAAATGCCGCATGTCCGCAGGCGGGCTCGAAAACGTGGCGGCGTTCTTTCGGCAGTTCGTTCAACCAAGGCCGGAGCTGCCAGACGATGTAGTCCACCAGAGCGCCGGGCGTGCTGTGAATCCCGTAGGCTTTGCGGACGGCAGGCGTCACCAACGCGTTCTCGTAGACGTGGGCAAGTGCTTCGGTTGACAGGTTACGGAGGTCGTCGAGAGCAGCGATTCGCGCCGCTGCCTTCACGGTGGCTTCGTGCCAGAGGCGTCCTGGGGGCGGAACATCGTCGGGAACCCCGTAATGGCGTCCGACCCGCGCGAACAGATCGTCGATGTCGGCAAGAGCGACCGTTTTGAAGTTATCGACCGCCTTGTCGTGCAGCGCTTTCGCCGCCAGGATCCAAAAAGTCGCCTTGATCGCGTTGTGCATGTCCTGAACGCTGGCCAGCTTCCGCCCTAGGACGCTTTCGATCTCGCGGAAGGCAAGTTCGATGCATCGGCTCAGCCGGTCCCCATCCGTGCGTTCGACGAAGGGCATGAGCCCGGCATCCACGAAGCCCAGTTGCGACTGCCCCGGCAGACGCCGCCGCGTCTTGCCCTCGAAGATATTTGATGGACTGAAATCATCCTTGTGGCGGAGGAAGAACTCCTGGATGTGCGCGGCAGGCAGGCTACGCAGCAACTGAGGCACGCCTGTAGTTTGCTTCCACCACTGAAGCGTCCCGCCGTGACAGGCGAATACCACAGGCGCACCGAGTGGTCGAGTCGCGGCGACGAGTTGCTCGGGGGCCGAGGCTGCCTCGACGACAGCTATGCAGGCCGACCGGGAATCGTGCGGCGTTTCGGCGAAGGCGGCAAGCGGCACCGACTGGGCGCCGAAGACGTAGTCCCTCACCAGGAGGCCATCATGGTAGCGGCACCTCCGGAGTTGCGTGGCAACGGACGCGGCGTTCAATACGGCAGCTGGCACAGTGGCGGCATTCTCCTCGGACAGCGTCCAGTCAACTATCGACCAACAGCAGAATTGTACAGGAGCAGAACCCGTTGCGAAAGCCAAGAAGATCGCCGATGGGCACCGACTCATATCTCGGCGGCCCGGCTGGTCGACCGGACGGCGGCACTGAACGCCGCGCCCGAACTCGCGGCACCGAAATCAGAGCGGGCGAGGGAGCGGAAGGCCAGGGAATGGAAACGCGACGCGGGATAGGTCACCGAGAACTTGTAGGCGTACAGGTTCCCCGGGATGTTGTCAGATGACGCGGTTCGTCACGATAGAAGAGGGCAGATCGCCCCGGTCGGCGGAGCAGGCGACCGGGCGCAAGTCCCGAAAACACAGACAGGTGGCGATGTGTGTCGCCACCTGTCTTCGGAAAAACGGAGAGGTGGGGATTCGAACCCCAGGTACAAGTTTTAACTCGTACAACGGTTTAGCAAACCGTCGCCTTCAGCCACTCGGCCACCTCTCCAAGGGTCGCGTCGGGCAGGCCGCGGCGCATCGCTGTCGGCCCGAACGCGGTTGTCTTCACTTTTCAGTTTCTGACTCTCGGCCGCTCTGCCAGCCGCCGCCCGCCCGAAGCCGTGCGTTCAGCCGATCCATCATCGTCCATCCACGTCTGTGGATTCTACAACTTTCCCGGCATTTGACAAGCCGGGAAGTTGAAGGCCGGGAAGTTGAAGGCGGAGGCGCGGGGTGGGACACAATTCAGCGGCAGCGTCCCAAGTCCGTCCTTTTGTGGAGTGCGGGAGCGTAGCTCCCACTTTGCGGCGCAGTCGCGCGTCGGCGGCGAGCGAAAGCGGTAGCTGCGCTACCGCACTCCACAAACGGCGAAGAATTACCCTTGCCACCAAATCGTGCCACACCCTTGCCCAGTCGTCCCGCCTCGGGGTGCATGACTGTAGCTGTGCATCCCTCCTGGCCGCGGAGCGGCCATAGAAACTAGTGAGCCGTCCATCTTGTTCCGATGGGTTGGATGCGGGGTGCCATGCCTGCGACGGCTGTTTTGTCGCAGGCATGTTGCGCCCGAAGACATGCCTGCAAAAAGACGCAGGCATGGCACCCATCGATTCAATCTGGACGCTGCACTAGCCCATGGCGCGAGCCATTGGAGATCGGTTGTGGGTAAAGCCAGATGGACGCTGGTGGCCCTCGGCGGCTTGGCTGCGGGCGTGTTCGCCCGGCGGCGGCGGGTACGTTGATCCGAGGCGACAGTGGCAAACCACTCAATTAAAGCATAAGTGATTGTTGTGCAGACGCTTATGACGTTTCGCCGGGGCATATCCGGGGGGCGGGCGGTTGAGGCTGTCCCCAGGGGAATATGAAGCCGGAAATCGAGCATAAGTGATGTTCCATACTGTTGTTGCAATTATTAGATTGACACGATTATCCTTCACCAGTATAGTGGCCGAGGCTTGGGTGAACCAACGATAATCGCTGCGGTTAATACCGAGGCGTTCGACAAACAACGGCTGCTTTTCTGCCGTGGCAACTTCCGGGTGGTTGAAGAACTATCCGGAAGTTTTTTTGCGCGCTGTCGGGCCGACTTGCACTAAGATTTGCGGCGATGAAACCAGAGGCAACAACCAGGAAAC
>JAQTVL010000008.1 GCA_028706835.1 Phycisphaerae bacterium
CGCACTCCGACCCGCACTTCTTCCCGGGCATCGAGAACAAGGTCGCCTATCGCACGCGCGACCTGATCGCCGCGCCGATGATCTACCAGGGCCGCGTGACCGGCGTGATCGAGGTGCTCAATAAGCTCGGCGAAGAGCCGTTCGACGAGGGCGACCTGACGCTGCTTCAGGTGTTCGGAAACCTGGCCGCCATCGCCACCGTCAACGCCCAGCGATATGAGGGGCTGGTCCGCGAGAACCAGTCGCTGCGCAGCAACCAGCCCCACGACGCCAACCAGCTCATCGGCGACGGGCCAGCCATGACCAACGTTCGCGACCTGTGTAAGCGGGTGGCGGCGTCCAACGTCACGGTGCTGCTGACCGGCCCGACGGGAACGGGCAAGGAAATGGCTGCCCGCTGCATCCACATGTTCTCGCCGCGGCGCGAGCGGCCGTTCATCGCGGTCAATTGCGCCGCCCTGCCCGAGACGCTGCTGGAAAGCGAATTGTTCGGCCACGAGAGGGGCGCCTTCACCAGCGCCGACGCCCGCCGGCTGGGCCGATTCGAGCTCGCGGACGGCGGCACGCTGTTCCTTGACGAGATCGGCGAGATTCCGCTTTCGACCCAGGTGAAATTGCTCCGCGTGCTCCAGGAGCGGGAGTTCGTCCGCGTCGGAGGCGTCGAAACCATCTCCACCGACGCCCGAATCATCGCCGCGAGCAATCGCGACCTGGCCGCCGAGGTGAAGGCAGGCCGATTCCGCGACGACCTCTTCTACCGGCTGCACGTGTTCCCGATCCCGATGCCTCCGCTGCGCGACCGGCGGGAGGACATTCCGATGCTCGTCGATCACTTCTGCCGCCGCGCCGCCCGCGATCTGAACGTCCAGTTGCCCACCACCACGGCCGAGGCGCTGGCGATGCTGACGGCCTACGACTGGCCCGGCAACATCCGCGAATTGCAGAACGTCATCGAGCGAGCGACGCTGCTGTGCGCCGGCCAGCCGGTCACGCCGAATCACCTGCCGCGCGAGTTGACCGGCGACACCGCGCCGGTGGAACCCGCGCCGGGCAATCGGAGCGACAGCCACGTCGCTGGCGCGCCGGCGACTCTGTGGGATTACGAACGCGCTCTGATCGAGCAGGCGATTGACCGCGCCAAGGGCAACCAGACCCAGGCCGCCCGCGACCTCGGCATCAGCCGGGACAACCTGAGATACCGCATCCAGAAGTACCGAATCCAGACGAAGCGCGGAAAGCGATAGGCGTAAGAGAGATTTCGATCGCGGCGCCGACTGGATTCCAAAACTGGAATCCAAAACCGTGCATGGCTCAAATCAACGTAACAGCGGCACGCGCCCTGTTCGTAGTGACGCCGTAAGGCGTTTTCCGGAATGCAGTTACAGGCTCACTACGACCAAGACATTTGAACCACGCCCAGAACTGGAATCCATTTTCCACCCCCGTTTTGGATTCCAGTTTCCTCCAGAGGAACTTACCCAATCCTTCCCAAGTAGAATTACTTTAACACACTACACACTAACGACTTACGCCCGCAGTGTCTGGCTTCGGCAAGGACGAAACAGGGCCATTTGGTTTCTGCGTTCGCGGCGTGGGCCATTTGAAGGCGTACCCGTCGCCCCCGCCTTGGCATGTCAGGGGCGAGCCTCTCCTGCTGCCCCATCACCGACCGTGGCCGCGTAACTTGACCCAGAACCGCTCGCTTCTGTGGGAAAGGCCCCATCCGGCCGTGGGCGATTACCCACCATCCGCGCCCACATTAGATCAACACCACAATCCATTTCGGTTATAGGTCCCAGTCGCCGTTGAACTTGCGGCTGCCCACGCCCCAACAGCCGCGTCGCCTGGCACAGCCGTTGCTGCTCTCTAGTAGCGAGGGACCCAACGGGCCGTGCAGCGGCGGCCCGGAGAACAGGTCAGCCGACGCTCCTGGGATCGCCTCGGGAGAAGAGCGAGCCCCGAACCGACGGTAGGCCTGTCCTCGATGTGTCCGAAGAGGCGCCCATTTGGCGTCTCTTTTCTTGTACGTCCAGCGCAGCATTCGCCGGCGACCCCGCCAAGCCTGTCCGGTAACTGTGTGGCTTTTCGGGGCGACTCAACTGCCTCGGCCGATGGGACCGGATAACAGCGTTGTTTTTTGGCAACACGGTCGCCGGGTTCACGTTGCGAAAAATCAACATGGCCGAACGTCCGGCACCGGTTCCAGCCACCCCCAACAGTTTTTTCCGATTCTTAAGTCACATTCTGGAAACATCTTGCGATAATCTCCTCCGCGTCCACCCGCCATCTGGCACGCCGCTTGCATTACAGTATTTGCGGCTTTAAGAGAGGATGCTTCTCATGACTCACGAGACATTGGCACGCCAACTGGTGGATGTGACGGTCGACCTGTCGGTCCTGCCCGCCAGCTATCGCGCGGACCTTCGCCGCATGTTACGCGAGCAGATGGACCAGAAGGACCCCGCCCTGCTGGCTGAGCAGTGCATGGAATACCTGACGCTGGCGATCAAGTACATGAACTTTGACCTCGAGGCCACGCGCCGCGAGAACGAGTATCTCCGCAGCATGTTGGAGAATCAGTCCGAGATGTGACGGTTCGCCGATCTTTTGCCCGCCACGCGGGCGGAAAGGAACCCCAGGCCGGACCCAAACGATCGCCGACCGCAGACTCCCCTCACGGTCGGCCGACCAAGCGCTGGAGGGGACCCATTACTCAAGAGGCGCAGGCTGGAGCGACCCGGCCTGCGCCTCACTTCATTTCAATTCGGAATGTGGAATGCGGAATTCGGGATGAAGGACAAAGAACGACGCGCCGTCGCGCATGTCTTTTCATTCCGCATCCCGCATCTCTCTCACTCCGCGTCGTAGACGACGACTTTCTTCCAACCCGCGGAGAAATCGGCCAGCAGCTTCGTGTGCAACGGATCGACCTGGTAGGCGTTCTGCTCTGCGACGTTGTCGAACAGGACCGTCAGCGCGAAATCGTAGGACGAATCGAGCACCGCCCGCTCCTTCATCGGCGCGGGCGTGCCGACGAATAGCTGCTTGACCGTGTTGATGCGGGTCAATCCCTCCAGCGCCTTGCGGAAGGCTGTGCGATCCGCCTGCGATACGCTGTCCTTCAGCCAGAAGATCACGGTGTGTACGAGCATTATTGGGTCTCCTGTGAATCCAAGTTGGCTGCCAGTATCCGCCAGAGGTGATCCGTCTGCAACGGCAAATCGCGGCCGATGAACTCCGCCGTCATCGCCTCTTCGCAGTTTGTGGAGTGCGGTAGCGCAGCTACCGCTTTTGAGGTGCAGTCGCGACTTGGCGCCGCGCCACAGCGGTAGCTGCGCTACCGCACTCCACAAAAGGACATTCAGAATAAGAACGCCCGATCCGTTGGGACCGGGCGTCTTCGCCTCATCTGCGTAATCTGCGGATGTCCAGCCTTACTTCTTCCTCGCCGCGACGGGTTCGCCGGCGCAGCAGGGGCAAGTCCGGCCTGTGCTTGTACCCGCGATCGCCTTGGCCATCGCGGCGTCCAGCACACCCAGGCCATCGAGCATCGCCTCCTCGGTGATGCACAGCGGCGGGGCGATCTTCACCGAGCCGCCGCCCTTGCCGACCGGCGCGAAGAACAGCAGGCCCTGCTCGATGCAGTTGCTGACGATGTCGAAGGCGAGGTCCGCGTCCGGATCGGTCATGCCGGGCTTGACGATCTGGAGCGAGCCGACGAGGCCCTTGCCAGCCGCCATGCCCACGACCTTTGGATACTTGGCCATCAGCTTGTCCAGGCCCTTTTGAAGCACGTCGCCGACCTTGGCGGCGTTCTCGACCAAACCTTCCTTCTCGATCACGCTCAGCGACGCCAACGCGGCCGCCGCGCAGATCGGCGAGCCGGAGTGCGTGCTCGTCATCGTGCCCGGCTCGTACTGGTCCATGATTTCCGGCCGGCCGATGACCGCGGACAGCGGCAGCGAACTGGAGATGCCCTTGCCGCAGGCGATCAGGTCGGCCTTGACGCCATAGTGCTCAAAGCCGAACCACTTGCCGCAGCGTCCGAAGCCGGCCTGCACTTCGTCGAAGATCATCAGGGCGCCGTTCTTGTCACACCAGGCCCGCATGGCCTTGGCGTACTCGACGGGCAGGAACTTGCACGACCCGCCGGGATACGTCTCGGTGATGACGGCGCAGACATCCGCGGGCTTCACGCCGGCCTTGGCCAGCGTCTGCTCGAACACCTTGAAGCTGACATCCGTCTGGCGGAACCCGTCGGGATACGGCACCTGCACGAACGACTTGCTGCTGGCTACGTCCGGCGGAATCCAGGCCTTCAGCGCCGGGCTGCCGCCCATCATCTGGGCGCCCATCGTCCGGCCGTGGAAGCCGTCGACGAAACTGACGACGACGTGCTTGCTCTTGCTGATCTTCTGGCCCCAGGTCATGGCCAGCTTCATGCAGCACTCGGTGGCCTCGGCCCCGGTTGACAGCAGGAACACCTTCTTGCACGGCTCGGGGGCGACGCGGGCCAGCGCCTCGACCAGGCCGGCACGTTCGGCGTTCGGGAAGCAATACGACGCAACCAGCACGCGATTGGCGGTGTCGGCGATCGCCTTGGCGATCGCGGGATGGCCATGGCCGGCGTTGGTGATCAGCACGCCGGAGCTGAAGTCCAGCCACATGTTGCCGTAGGGGTCGAACACGTTGACGCCCTTGGCATGGTCCCAGATGACCGGCGGCTGGCCGCGCATCGACCGGGCCTCGTTCGCCCGCAGCTTTTCGAGCAGTGACACGGATGCCGGGACCGGGATATCGGTGACGATCCGCCGGAACTTGGTATCGACCTTGGCGACCTTCTTCGGGGTGAGCGGAAATTCCTTGCCCATGATGCGTCCTCTCCAAGCGAAAAATAAGAGTAACAGTAACAGAGTCACGGCCGTTCGCGTCGCGGGCGGTGAATCCAGCCCGGCGGCTCGCGAACCCCAACATTCTACATAAAACCGCCCCCTGGCCGCAAGGTTCCGACTTGACCTGCCGTTGTTCCGATGCCGGCGCAGCCAGCCTTGGAGTGCGCCTCCGGCGAGCGAAGAACGCGCCCGGCCGGGCTCACTTCGCCGGCTTGGGCGGCTGGCCTGGGCGGGCGGGACGCGGGCCTCGCCCGGCGGCGCCCACGCCGGCGCTGCCCACCTGCACGTAGATCATCCGCGCCTCGTAGAGCAACTGGTCGAGGTGGCCCTTCTCTTCGGGCGTCAGGTTGCCCTTGGTCTTCTCCTCGAGGATGCCGATCAGATCGATGTAGTGCTTGGCCAGCGGCGGGCTCAGCACCGCCTTGCCCGTCTGCGGATCGGCGATCTGGCCGAGGAAGAATAGCGCCTGCGACCCGAGCATTTCCAGCAGCTCGGCGAAACTGGCCGGCGGCAGGCCCTCCGGGCCGACAGCGCCACCCGCGGCTGCGGCACCCGCCTCGGCGGCCGGCTTGTCCACCTGCTTGGCCAGTTTCTCTTTCTCCTCCTGGGCCTGTTTCTTCCAGTCGGAGTCGATCTGAAGTTTCGGTGCGTCGTCTGCCATGGGTCACTCCAGTGGTCAGGGATCAGTGGTCAGGGATCAGTGGTCAGTGATCAGTTCCAATTGGCCTGTACCCAGCGGCGAGGGTCGCATGAACTGACCACTGACCGCTGGACACTGACCACTCCTATTTCAGAACCGGGTCCGCCACCGTCACGCCCGCCCGCCGGGCAGCCGCCCTCACCAGGCCGAGGAACATTGGCTGGGGGCGCAAGGGCCGGCTGGTCAGGCACGGGTGGGCCTGCGTGCCGATGAAGTACGGGTGGTCGGGCAATTCCAGAATCTGCATGATCGGCTGGTCGGGGGCCTTGCCGGAGAACACCATGCCATGCGCCTGGAGCGTGGGCACATATTTCGGGTCCACCTCGTAGCGATGGCGGAACCGCATGTGGATCGTTTCAGGCCGGCCGAACAGCTCCCACGCCAATGTGTCCGGCGACACCTGGATGTCGCGCCCGCCCAGCCGCATGTTGCCGCCCAGGCCCTCGATTTCCTTCTGCTCGGGCAGGATGTCGATGACCGCCTGGTCCATGCTCTTGTCGATCTCGGTGGTGTGCGCGGCGGGCATGCCGCAGGCGTTGCGGGCGAACTCAACCACGGCGAGCTGGAAGCCGAAGCAGATGCCCAGATACGGCACACGCTGCTCGCGGACGTAGTGGACGCAGGCGATCTTGCCTTCCGCGCCCCGCGAGCCGAATCCGCCCGGCACGATGATGCCGTGAACGTCGGCCAATTCCCGCGCCACGTCGGCCGACTTGGCCGGGGTGTCATCCAGGTCGCTGGTGTCGATCCAGCGGATGTTCACCTTCAGGCCGTAGTAGACGCCCGCGTGTTCGAGCGACTTGATGATCGAGGCGTAGCTGTCGCGGACCGCGGTGTACTTCCCCGTAATCCCGATCGTGACGGTCTTGTCGCTGCGGAGCGAGCGCTGGAGGCCCTCGACGTAGTTCGTCCACTCGACCCAGCGGGCCTTGGCCAGTTCGCGGTCGCAGCGATCATCGAGCTTGAGCATGCTGACAACTTCGCTGTCGAGGTTGGCCTCGCGGAGCATCTCCGGCACGAGGTAGATCGACTCGCAGTCGTGCATCGAGAACACCCGGCTCATCGGCACGTTGGTGTACAGGCTGATCTTCTCGCGCACCTTCTCCGTGACCGGCGAGGCGCAGCGGCAGGCGACGATCGCCGGCTGAACGCCGGTTTCCATCAGCCGCTTGATGCCGAGCTGGGCCGCCTTGGACTTCTGCTCGCCGAGTATCTGCGGCTCCATGATGTAGGTGAGCGCGACCCAGACGGTGGAGTTGGGGCCTTCCTCGAAGGCCAGCTCGCGCATCGCCTCGATGTAGTAGCTGTTCTCGTAGTCGCCGACCGTGCCGCCGATCTCGACGAACACCACATCGGCATTGCTGCGCACGGCCAGTTCCCGAATCTTCGCCTTCACTTCGCCGGTGACGTGCGGAATCCACTGAACGTCCCGGCCGAGGTATCCCCCGCGGCGCTCGCGCTCCAGCACGCGGGTGAATATCTGGCCGCTGGTCGCGAAGTTGTCCTTGGTGAGGTCCTTGTCGAGCATCCGCTCGTAGGTGCCAAGGTCCATGTCGGTTTCCATGCCGTCGTCGAGCACGAAGACCTCGCCGTGCCGGAACGGGTTGAGCGTGCCGGAATCGATGTTCAGATAGCCTTCCAGCTTGATCGGACTGACCGTCAGGCCGCGGTCCTGGAGCAGTTTGGCCAGCGACGACGAGAAGATGCCCTTCCCCAGCCCGCTCATCACCGTGCCGACAACGACGACGTAGCGCGTCTGCCCGGGCTTGTAGCCGGCGGGCATGGGCGTGTAGAACTCCGTCTCGTCGGACTGGCGACTGATGCGATCGAGCAATTCCTTACCGTCCATGGCACACCTCGGCTTACCTATTCTCCCCGACTGCGACGCTCCACAAATTGCGCATACTGCTCGGGCGTGTCGATGCCGGCTGGGCCCGAGCCCACCACCGCCACGGCAATATCGTAGCCGTGCTCCAACGCCCGAAGCTGCTCAAGTTTCTCCAGTTGCTCCAGCCGGCCCGGCGCGAGTTTGGCGAACTTCAGCAGGAAGTCCCGCCGATAGGCATACAGGCCACGGTGCAACAAATACACTCCCCCTCCCCCTGGGGGGAGGGTCGGGGAGAGGGGATTCGCTCCCGCGTCGCGGACGAACGGAATGGCCGCCCGCGAGAAATAGATCGCCCGCCCGGCATTGTCCACGATCACCTTCACCAGGTTCGGATTGGCCGGGCTTTCGCCCGCGGGATACGGGCAGGCCAGCGTCGCCATGGGGCAGTCGCCGGGCGTTCCGGCAATCAGACTCACCAGCACATCCAGGTCGCCGGGATCGATCTCCGGCTCGTCGCCCTGAACGTTCACGATCAGTTCGTCGGTCAGGCCGGCCGCGACCTCCGCCAGCCGGTCCGTGCCGCTGGGGTGGTCGGCCCGCGTCATGACCGCCCGGCCGCCGAAGCCCGTCACCGCGTCGAGGATTCGCCGGTCGTCCGTGGCGACAATCACGCTGCTGATCCGCCGGGCCTTGACGACCTGCTCATACACGTGCTGAATGAGGAACTTGCCGGTATCGCGGGCCAGCGGCTTGGCTGGAAAACGGGTCGAGCCGTATCGGGCGGGAATGATGGCGACCGCGTTGGCGTGTTTCGAACTGCTGCCGGCCGCACCGCTCAAGGGCGTTCCATCCCAGAAAAGCGTGGGGTCCGCCGCAGCGGACCTGTTCAATTCTGGAGCGGCAGTCTAGCGGAGGGCGCCGAGGGTGTCAAAGCAAATCGCACTCACGACAGCATCTGGATCACCGTGCCGCGCTGCGACGTGGCGCCCGCCACCGCCGACAGGTCCAGCGCCAGCAGGTTCGCAAGTTTCAACTCGGCGAACCGTTTGCCGAACAGTTCGACCGTATGGTGCGGGATCGATTGGCCGACCAGGATCGCCGCGGTCCGCGGCTCGTCGGGCAGATTGGTCGCCGGGTAGGCCAGCCGCAACAGCGGCCAATGTTGTCTCGCCCAGCACAGGGCCGACAGCAGGCCGGCCGCCCCGCCGATCAGGTCGGTCGTGGCAAAGCGGACGAGCATCAGTCGGCCGTCCGCGTGCAGCAGCAGCGTGGCGGGATCGACCGGCGGGCGGAATGCGATCACGCCCTGGCCGCCGACGAAGCCGGGGTTCGCCGCCGCCAGTTCGCTCCAAGCCAGATCGTCAGCCGGCACGCCATCGTCCGCCATTGCGACAACCGCCGCCGGCGGCTGGCGATCGGACGGCATCGGCTTGCCGGATAGCGCCGACAGCGCGGCCGCGGCGTGAGAGGGGGGCGTCTCGACCGGCGGGGCCGGCGGGTCTACGCAGGGCCACGCCTCAACAGGCGCGGGCGACTGCGACAACTCCTCCGCCACATCATCATCCGCCGCCGCCCCATCGCTCGTCGGCGAGTGCAGGTCCGCCAACTCCTCGCCGCTGAGCACCTCAAGCCGCCCAGTCGCATCGGTTACGCTCATCAGCGGCGCCGTGTTCGCCGCCAGCCAGCGGGTCAACTCAAGCCGATTCTCCTGGCTGTCGATGCTCGGACGTTGGCCGAGCATGTCCACCGACAGGCCGTTGGACTTGGTATCCGCCATCGACCCGAACAGCGTCACGGGCCGGTTGAGGAACTGCTCAGCCGTCGCGGCCAGGCGTGAGTACGTGGCTCCGGCTCGCTCGGCCAGCGGGGCCGCATCGCCCTCGCCCGCCTCGACCGGCACGCTGTCGACGAAGAAGAACCCGACCTCGCCCGCCCCCGCCGCCGCCAATTCCTTCAGGCGCGTGTAACCCGCGACCCGGCCGTCCGTGCCCGTCCGCGTGACGATGATGATCGTCGGCGAAGGGGCGGATCGTTCCACCAGGTTGTGCTGCTGGCCGGTCATGTCGAGCACCAGCATCAAGCGGGTCGTCTCGGGCAGCCGGGCCATCAGGGCGGGCCAATCGCTCCGGTTCGCGACGCGGTACTGCGGCGAGGTCCGAGGCCGGGGCGGCGCTGCCGGGGCGCGGGCGGCCAGCCGAAGCGTCGCTCCCAGCGGATCCAGCATCAGCATCGCCACGCCGCCCCCGACGCCCTCGCCGCCGGGGCCGACCAGTTGCTTGGCCAGCGACAGCGCCGCCATCTCGCCGTCGACGCTCTCGTCAGCCAGCACGACGAATGCAACAGGGAGCCGGCGTGCCGGGGCCGCCGTCGAGCGATCCTGACGCTGCTGCCCCCTGATCGCGGCCAGCAGATCGCGGCCGCGCTGGCCGAGCGAAACCGGCCGGGGTGAGGCCGCAGCCGCCGCCATACCCGCCAGCCCGGGATGGATGATCGGGTGGGTCACTGCACTTCAACGATAGAGTTCAGTTCGCCGTAGGGATTGGACTCGTGGTAGTTGTTGCTCGGGTCGTGCCGCCACCGCCCGTCGATCACGTAGCGGTAATGGTGCCGTCCGGGGGCGATTTTCAGCTTCGCCGACCACTGCCCGTCCTCGGTCTGCTGGGCCAGCGGCGTCGCGTGCGGCGACCAGTCGTTGAAATCGCCGGCCAGATACACCGCCTCCGCATGGGGCGCCTCGACCGAGAACTCCACGCCGTCGGCTGTCTGCCGCACGCCGTAGAACTTTTCCAGCTTGCCGTCGACTGTCATGTTCGCCATGGTTGCCAGCGGGTCCGACGCATCGAGCCGGTCGGCGACCGAGCCGGCCACCAGCTTGGCGCTGTCAACCAGCAACTGCTCCGCCTGCCTGCTGATCGAATCGGCGTGGGCCAGCAATTCGGCGTTGTTCGCCAGCGGTTCGGTCGCGGCCTGCTGCTCGGTCAGTTCCTTGGCCAGCGCCATGAAGTCGTGATACCCGATGCTGGCACGGTCGAATTCGGTGATCGGCTGGCCGACGGCGGCGGCCGCCTTGAGCTTGGTGTTCAGGTTAATCACGGTCCGGGCGAGCACGTCGCCGAAGTGCTCGCGGATCTGGGCGACGATCTTGCGCGATGCCTTCGTGCGAATATCGTACAGGTTGCACAGCACCCGCACGCCCAGCGTCCGCGCCGTCAGCACCTGGAGGCTCTCGACCACTTCGAGTTGCCGGCTGAGGCCGTGCAGCGCGAAGAACCCCGTCTCCACCGGGATCAGCACTTCGTCAGCCGCACACAGGGCGTTGAACGTCAGCAGGCTCAGGCTCGGCGGGCAGTCGATGATGACGATGTCGTATTCCGGGCGGGCCCCGGCCAGCGCATCGCGGAGCCGATTCTCGCGGTTGGCGTGGGCGACCATCATCGGCTCGAACTTGGCCAGTTCAAGCGTCGCGGGGAGCAGGTCGAAGTTGTTCTCGATCCGCCAGACCATCTCCGCCAGCGGCACGATCCCTTTCTCCGACGGGGCCAGCAACTCGAACGTCGAGTGCTTGATGTCCGCCTCCGGCACGCCCAGCCCCACCGCGCAGTGGCCCTGCGGGTCCATGTCAATCAGCAGCGTGCGTTGGCCGAGATTCGCAAGGCAGGCAGACAGGTTGATTGCGACAGTAGTCTTGCCGCATCCGCCCTTCTGGTTGGCAATGACAATGGTGCGCATGGCTCCTCCATGAGCGACAGAGGAAGTGTTACTGCCGATCCGTCAGCAGAGAGTCTCCGACCGCCTTCCCAGTGCTGAGAATCGGCCTGACGCCACCGGTAATCTACCTATTCACCCTGACGGTTCCAAGGGAAATATTCATTCGGATTGCGTCAGGGGGATCGGCCTGGGCGGGGCGATGGTGGGCGGGGTGAATACGGGCGGTTTCGGGGGCGCCGGCGGCACGTCCGCGGGGTCCATCTCGTCGGGCGAGCGATCGCGAACGACCGGCTCGGCCGCCTTAACCCGCGGGACGGCGCCGTCGCCGCCGTCCATGTCTTCGTCCGGATCGCCGGACAGCACCCGATCGCCGCGGATGGCCACGAACATGCCCTCGTCCGGCTGCGCCGTCGGATAGACCATCCGCTGTTGATCCCGGGTGCGCGTGTCGAACGCCTTCCACCACCGGCCCGAGCAGCCGGTCAGCGCGACCAGCGAAACCACCACGGCAAGCCATGTCCAGCGAGCGTCCATTCCGTGAGATTACCCTGATCCCCCGGCAGCGGCAAGCGCGTTTGCTGGACAGATTTGCCCTTTGCCCTTAGACTGCCCTGAGATGTCCGACGCACCGCAAAAGACCGTCTTTCTCGAAACCTTCGGCTGCCAGATGAACTTCCTGGACAGCGAACTGGTCATCGGGCAGTTCCGCCGCATGGGGTTGCGCATCGCCTCCGACCGCGACTCAGCCGACATCATCCTGTTCAACACCTGCGCCGTCCGCGACCACGCCGAGCAGAAAGTCACCAGCCGGCTGGGCGAACTGCGGCAGGTGAAGGCCGATCGGCCCGGTGTCATCATCGGCGTGATCGGCTGCCAGGCGGAGCGCGAGGGCAAACTGCTCATCTCCCGGTTCCCGCACATCGACGTGCTCTGCGGGCCTAGCCAACTGGACCGGTTGCCCGATCTGATCGCCGAGGCCCAAGCCACCCGCAAGCGAGCGGTCGCGTTGTCCGGTGGGGTGAAGGGGCGGCAGCGCGACGCCGACCCGGAGGGCAACGCGATCGAGCGGCTGGACCAGTCGCGGGCGTTCGCCCCGGGCGAGAACCCGCTCCAGGCCTACGTCCGCGTGCAGCGCGGCTGCGACAAGTTCTGCGCCTATTGCGTCGTGCCCGGCGTCCGCGGCAAGGAAAAGTCCCGCAAGCCCGAGAATATCGTCGCCGATTGCCGCCGGCTGGTCGAGGCCGGCTGCCGCGAGATCACACTGCTCGGCCAGACCGTGAACAGCTATGTGCAAAACGACGCAGCCGGCCAACCCGTTACGCTGGCCAGGCTGCTCGAACAGTTGTGCGGGCTGCCCAACCTGCTGCGGCTGCGGTTCGTGACCAGCTACCCCGGCGGGTTCGACGAAAACATCCTGCGAGTGATGGCCGCCCACCCGGCCATCTGCCCGTACCTGCACATCCCGGCGCAATCGGGCAGCGACCGGATGCTCAACGCAATGCGCCGCCAATACACGGCGGCCGACTACCTCCGCCTGATGGACCGCGCCCGCGAGATCGTGCCCGGCATTTCGCTGGCCGGGGATTTCATCGTCGGCTTCCCCGGCGAGACGGAGTCCGACTTCGCCGCGACCGTGGAAATGGTCCGCCGCGTGCGATACAAGAACTGCTTCGTGTTCAAATACTCGCCCCGCCCCGGCACCGCCGCCGCCCAGTTGCCCGACGACGTGCCCGACGACGTCAAGCGCGAGCGAAACAACATCCTGCTCGCTGAGCAGGCCGCGATCTCCAGCCAGACCCACGCCGAACTGGTCGGCCAGCGGCTGAGCGTGCTGGTCGAGGGCCCGAGCAAGTCGGCGATCGAGTCGCCAGCCGGGAATCCGCGGCAACTCACCGGGCGAACGGTGTTCGACCAGATCGTAGTATTCGACTGCCCGGCCGGCGCGGAGCCGTCGCAACTGGCCGGCCGGCTCGCGGAGGTCCGCATCCTACATGCAACGCCCTACACGCTGATCGGGGAATTGGCGACGATCGAGTCCGCGGGGGCGCCGAACGATTCGGCGCCGCTGCGATACAAGAGCCTGACGGTGATCCAGTGAGGGGATCGCGTACCACCCGGAATCTATGATTCCGGGCTTGGCCAAGCGCGGAACCACGGGTTCCGGGAGATCAGGAACCGTCGCCGATTCCTACGTCATGTCAGGTGTACATCGTCCGCAAATTGCCTGACGTTCACGGCGGCCTCGGCCTGCGTGGTCAGCCTGATGCCGTTGCGGTACAAGCCCTCGATACGAACGTTTTCCACGCGGTGCTCCGCGTCGTATCCACGAAACGCTGACGGCGGCATACGCTCGGAGAGCACCTGAATGTTCCGGAACGTGATGTCCGAAATATGCCCGCGCTCCGGACGGCCCTCGCTGTATTCGGGATGCTGCGTCACCGCGCAGCGCATCAGCGTCGGCAGCCAGGTGCTGCACGGATCGGCTGGGAAGGTCTCCGCATCATCGCGCTGGAGCCGCGGCTGCTGGTAGACCGCGTCCATCTCCACCCGAATATCCTCGAACAGGACATCGTGAACCGCGCCGTAATCCACGTTGCCGATGTTCATGGCTATGTCCAGGCTGCGGATGACGTCGATGTTGCGAAAGGTCAGGTTCCGCATGTGCTCGGCGCAGCACTCCGCGCCGATTTCGAGGCAGTGGTCCCAGTCGCACCAGACCACGCAATTCTCCACCACGATATCCTCGCACACCTGCTGGTATCCCAGATGCGCCTTGAAGCAGATGGTGTCGTCGAAGGTGCGGACAAAGCAGCCGGTCACGTGACAGCGGCGGCAGTTGTGAAGATCGATGCCGTCCGTGTTGAACCGCCAACTGCCGATGATCTTCAGATTGTCGACTTCCACATCGTCGCACCCCCAGAGGCCCACGTTGTAGCACAGCGAGTCGCGAATCGTGAACCCGTCCAGCGTCACGTTCCGGCAGCGGACCAGGTGGATGGTGTGCTCCCGTTTGGCGTTCTTCACGTCAAACATCCCGTCGCCGAGCTTTTCCATCTTAAACAGGATCTGCTCATGGTTCTTGCTGTTGTCCAGTATGCCGCGACCCAGAATGCGGATGTTCGTGCAGTCGGCGGCGTGGATGCAGCCGAAGACCACCGCGCCCTCGTCGAGAAACACGGTCTGCCCGTCGCATAGCTGGCGAATCCCTATGTCGTGACAGCCGGGGCCAAATCGCAGGGTCTTGGGATCGTCAAAGTCCACTGCGTACTTCTTGGGCGCGTCGGCGAACAGGTGCAGATTGTGATGATAGCCGTCCATCTCCAGCGAATAGCCGCCCGGCGACGGCAGTACGAACGTGATGACGCCGTCCCGCACCTCCGGCTGAACCTTCCTGGACAGCGGGCGCACCACCGCACTCTCGAAGGCACGGTTGGGGCGCACCTGGACCGTGACGGGCGCGGTCATCTCAAAGGACGCAAAGAATGCCTCCTCGGATTGCTCGATCTGCCTCTGATGCCCAGGCCAGCGGCGGTTGAAGGGCACCGCCGATACGCGGCAAAGCCGCACCGGCGCGACTTGCCCGTCGATGTGGCAAAGAACGTTCTCTGAAACCGCTACGCCTTGGGGCACAGGATCCACGCGGACGGCCATGCCTCTTCCTCTCTTTCCTTGGGACACAACCCCCGGGGCCGCAAGTCGACGGCGGGCTCTCTCCCCCCACCCCTGCCCCCGAGGGAAGGACACTCACTGTTCCGCACCGTCTGGCGGGGCGTCCGGCTTCGCCGGTTGCGTCTTCGGAGCCGGGGCGGTCATGTCGATCTTGACCAGCCGGCCACGGGCCATTCGCTTCACGTTCAGGCGAAGTTCGCCCTTCGTCTCGCCGACGAGCGTCTCGAACTCCTTGACCGTCTGCACCGGCGTGCCGTTGACGGCCTCGATGATCTCCAGCGGCTTGATGCCGGCGATGGCGGACTTGCTGCCCGGATCGAGCTTGGAGATGACCACGCCGGGGTCAGCCGGCTTCTTCTGGAAATACCGGCGGGCCTCGTAGGTCAGGTCGCGGACCGTCAGGCCGAGGCCCTTGGACGTGAACCGGGCGGCCGTGCCGTAGTGTGGCGGACTTAGCTCGATCGTGAACTCCCTGGTCACCAGCTTGCCGTCCGCGAAGAACTCCGCCTTGAACGTCTTGCCGACGCCCAGGTCGGTGAGGGTCCGATTCAGCCAGTTCTCCACCGGCGGCCACGGAGACGGCACGCGATCGAAGTATTCCTCCGGCAATTTGTCCCAACCTCCCCACGGGAACTTTTCGAGGTAGTCGGCGTAGTACTCCATCTTCACGTCCAGCGGCTTCGGCTGGCCGGGCACGTGCAGCCGGATCAACATCCAACCGGCCTCGACGCCCGCCTTGCCCGCCGGCGAATTCGGGTAGACGTACGAAACGATCGCCCCGGTCCGGCCGTTGTTCGTGATGTCCGCCACCTTGTTCTCGCGGGCCAACGCCGGGTCCATCGGCTGAAGCTCGACGCCCAGCCAGGCGATCCGGTTCTCCTCATCCTCGGTCAGCGGCACGTTGGCGGGGTCGAAGCAGGCCTTGGCATCGGCCAATGCCTCCGCCAGATACACGGCCGGCATGACAGCCTGGCCCTGGTTGCCCCGCTCGCGCACGGCGACCTTCTCGCGGTGCTTGAGCGGCAGAACGAGGACCTCGCCGCCGGCGGGGTCGATCAGGATGTTGTCGGTGTAGATGTCAGGGAACACCCGGCGTTGCCAGCCGAGCTCGTAGGCGCTGATCCGCTCGCGGACGTAGTAGACGACCCGCTGGTCGCCCTGAATCCGCACGTCGATGGCCAGCAGCGTCCGGTCGCGGCACTTCTCAATCGGATCGGTCGACAGCTTCATCGCCCCGGGCACGGGCTTCTCGATCTCGGCGAGAAAGCCGCCGAAGTCCGTCAGGCTGCCCGTGAACTTCGCCGACATCGCCTCGCCCGTCGCGGGGAACACCTCGATCCGCTCCAGCCTGGCTGTAACCTTCGGCTCCAGGTTGGACAGCACCAGCAGCTTCTTTTCGCCGAGCAACAGCCCGAGCACGCTCAACTCGGTCGGGCCGCCCTCGCCGCTGTAGCGAGAGACCGACTTCTTCGGGCTGCGGAAGTGCAGCTTGACGCGAAGCACCGCGGCGTTTGCCTTCGCCTCCAACTCCTTCAACTGCTTGTCCATATCAGCGGCGGCGATGATCGGCCACTTGGCCGGCGAGCCCTTCCACGAGCCGTCCAGCGGGAACCGCTCCTTCATGAGGATGCCCACGGCCTCGCCGTCCTTGTCGACGACGAGCGAGTAGACCGCGGACGAGTTGGCGAACGTCCGGCCGGCTTCGGTCCGCACGACCGCGGCCATTTCCACCGGCAGGACTGTGGTCGTCCAGCGGGCGTCGGCCAGCGTGTAGTCGACGAAGAAGTACGGGGCCTTGACATCCTTGAACTCGATCGGCTTGGCCTTGGCCAGTGGCGCCGACAGTTTCAGCGTGATGCCGCAGCACCCGCTGAAGTAGCCGGCGATCGTCGCGGGCACGGCCTGGTCGCCGAAGCGAACGTTGATCGCCTTGACAAACCGGGGATGGATGGCGTAGTCGCGCGTGACCACTTCGGTCGCGCCGATCAGCCACCCCTCCGCCTCCAGCGGGCGTTCGTCGCGGATCAGCCCTTCGTGGGCCGGCGGGCTCTCGCCTTTGTCGTATTGGAGCGTGTACTCGACAACGACCAGGCCCGAGGCCGTCTTGTCCGCGATCGCCAGCCGCTCCGCGGGCGTCATCGCTTCCTTCTTGTCCTTGTCGGCGGCCAGCACGGGCATCGCCATGCCGACTCCGAGCACGATCGAAAGCCACCACGTCCGCTTCATGCATTCTCCCCGAAAGAAGCCTCGCCCGCCGGGCGATGCCGATCATTCCTTCTCGTAGTCCCGGGAAATATCCAGCACAACCTGCCGCGTCAGCCCGCCGCGAAGGATTGTGAAAACGATGCGCGACTTGGCTTTCATGTTCTTGAGCGACTCGGCGTGAATCGCCTTGACCTCGTCCAGCGTGGTCACTTCCTTGCCGTCGACCTTGACAACAATGTCGTTCCGCTGAAGCCCGGAACTGCTGGCGTTGCCGGGGCTCTTGACGCCGAAGATAAACACGCCCTTCTCGCGGTAATAATACAGGTCCTCGTTATCGAACTGGTTGATCGTCTTGACCGTCATGTCCCAGCGGGGGCAATCGAGCTCTTCGCCTTCGACCTTGCCCTTTTCGCGCGGCGTCAGCTCCACCGTCAGCGTCTTGTCGTCGCGGACGACCGCCAGCTTGGCCGCCTTGTTCAGCGGCAACTGGCCGAGCTGCCGGCGGATGGATGGCAGGTCCTCCTCGGTCACCGCCGTGACCGACTGGTCGTTGATCTTGACGATGCGGTCCTTCGGCAGCAGCCCGGCGCGCTTGGCCGGGCTTTCCGGATCGGTCGCCGCCACGATGACGCCTTCCTTCGCGTCGAAGTACATGTTCTTGTTGAAGTCCCGCAGCGGCTGGAGCCGCACGCCCGTCCAGCCCCACTTGACGCTACCGTTGGCCCGGATCTGGTCGACCACGCGCAGCACCGTTTCCGACGGCACGGCAAAGCCCATGTCGCCGCCGCTGCTCATGCCGCGCGTGTTGATCCCCACGATCTCGCCCGCGGTGTTCACCAGCGGCCCGCCGGAGTTGCCCGGGCTGATCGACGCGTCGGTCTGCAACCACAGGCTGTACTCGCTGTGCTCGACCAGGTAGCGGCGGGTACACGAGATGATGCCGATCGAAACCGAGCGGCTCAGGCCCCACGGCGCCCCGCACGCCATCACGAAGTCGCCTTCCACCAGCTTCTCCGCCTGCCCGAACCGGGCGAATGGCAGCGGCTTGGCGGCGTCAGCCGGTAGTTTCAGTTGCAGCAGCGCCAGGTCGGTATCCTTGTCCGAGCCGACAACGCTTGCCTGGACTGCCTGGCCGTCCAGCAGCAGGCACCGAACCTCGGCCGCCTTGTCGACGACGTGCCAATTGGTCACCACCTCGCCCTTGGCCGAGATGATGGCGCCGCTGCCGGCGACCTCTTCGGATATCTTCTTGCCCGATTCCATGCTCTCGCGGATGCACTTGATGAACACGACCGCCGGGAAGACTTTCTCCTTGGCCGCACGCACGACGGCCCGGAAGTCCATCTTCTCCATCGCGTCGAGCTTGCCGCCGCCGACAACCTGCGCGTCCGGCTCCGCAGCCACGCACACCTTCGTCACATAGAGCATGATGATGGCGATCAGGGACAGGCGAGTCATTGGTCCTCCTGGGCGGATAGAAAGCAGCCAGGCCAGTAAGTAGCGCCCCTTGCGAGTTTGCCTTGTAGCTTTCATGGCAACAGGCGTCAACAGCAAAACGATCCCGGGCGACGTGGCTTGCATTAACGCCGCCGGAACTGCGCGTCGACCTCGCGGTCGCGCTGCCGCTGGCGCTCGGTCGCTCGCCGCAACGTCCGCTTCTCGAACCACGACAGCGACCGAATGCCTTTCTCATGCACCTTGCCCAGTATGCGATCAACCTCCGCCTGCTCGCGCGCCAGGTCTGCCTGCTTGTGTTCCCAACTCCGCGCCGACCGTCGCACGGGCCAACCCTCCATCCGCCGGCCGGCAACGATCCATGCCGTCGCCCCGACCATCCCGCCCAGGTGTGCCGCATCGGACAGATTCCATTCCCACACGATGCTCAACACGTAGAAGATCACATAGAGCACCGCCGCGACCCGAATTGGAACGATCAGCAGGTACATCCGCGGGAACAGGATCGCGCACCCCGCAAGTAGCCCCAGCACGCACCCGCTGGCCCCGATCAGAAAGCCGTACGCCCCCAGAATGCCCGACAGCACCAAGTACAGCAGCCCAGCCGTCACCCCGCAAAACGTGTAGAACCACAAGAACGTCTTCGTGCCGAACTGTCGCTCGATCGGCGGCCCGAAGAAGTAAAGCCCGATCATATTGAAGACCAGGTGGCTCGCTCCACCATGAAGATACTGCGACGTAATCAGCCGCCAGACCTGGCCGCGGAAGATCGTGTGCGCCATGTCCAACCCGCCGATCCCCCAGACCGCATTCGGCCCGTCGGCGTTTAGCCATCGTGGCAGCCGCCAGACGTGATACGTCGCGATGATCGTCAGCACCGCCGCGATTCCGTTGGCGATAACCAGCCACTTCACCGCCGGCGTCCACGGCGGCAGGGCGAACCGGATTTGCATCTCCGGGTTCTCCTGGTTGTATGGCCGATCGCGCCAGCTCATCGCCCCTGCCCGCCTTTCGACCGCAGGTGGTGTGTCAGCAGCGCCGCGAGCGTCTTGGCATCGTGAATCGAGCCATCGACGCACATGCGGACGGCGGCGTCATACGGCATCAACTCGGTGACAAGTTGCTCGCCGGGGTCCAACTCCATCTCGCCTGCCGTCAGCCCCGTCGCCACGAACGCCCAGATCGGCTCGCTCAGCACTCCCGGCGACGTGTAGAAGTGAATCAGCGGCTCGATCCGACTGGCCGAGAAACCGGTCTCCTCGGCCAACTCGCGGGCGGCGCAGGCCGCCGGGGGTTCGCCCTTGTCCAGCGTGCCGGCCGGCAGTTCCAGCAGCACCTGCCCGATCGCCACGCGTACGTTGCGGACGAAGACCACCTGGCCGTCGTCCGTGATCGGCAGTATCACGACCGCCCCCGGATGGCGGACCACCTCGCGAAGCGTCTCGCGCCCATCCGGCGAGCGAACCGTCAACAGTTCCAGGTCAATTCGCTTGCCCCGGTAAACAGTGCGACGGCTGACGATCTCCGGCTGCCTCAACAGGTCGTTCGTATTGCCTAATTCGGGATTGTAGTCACTCATTCGCAGTCCTATCGCATCGTCTCGATCAGGTCCTCGACGTACTCCTCCACGCCCGCCAACCCGCGGTCCAGCGGCACGCCAAGTGCGCGAGCGGCGGACACGTCGAACTGATGTTTCGGCCCCCGGCCATCGTGCTCAACGATGTCGCTGGGCGAACCGGCGACCCGCCGGGCTATCTCGGCAACGTGCTGGTCGTACACGTAGCAGTCGACGAGGTTGAAGAACCGCCCCGAGACGTTCGAGTTGCCCACGCACAGTCGAACCGCCTCGGCGCAATCCAGCACATGCACCATCTTGCCGCCGGCGGTCGTGTCAATCCGCTCGCCGTCCATCACCGTCCGCACCAACGGATGCCACCACGATCGGCTCAGTTGCGGATCGATGCCGTTAACCCCCGCCGGCCGGAGGCTCACCGTGTTCAGGCCGTACTCGATGTGGTAGGCCTTCAGATACGGCTCGGTCGCGGCCTTCCACGCGCCGTATTGCGAGCCGGGCCAGGTCGGGTGGTTCTCGTCGAGCGTGCGATCCTCGAGGATTTCGCCGTACGCGCTGATCGACGAAATGAGGATGAACTGCTTCGCCCCCGAGAGCCGGGCCGTTTCCAGCAGTCGCAGCGAGCTGACCAGGTTCACCTCGGCGCCCTGGCGGTTGTCGCCCTGGACGGCCTCCCAGTCGGCGGCGGCGTGGATGACGCACTCCGCGCCGCGGCAGAGTCGCTCCTGGGCGTTCAGGTCGCGCATGTCGCCCACGACCATGTCCGCCAGCAGTTCGCGGCTGTGCTCCGCCCGCGTCGGATCGCGCACCAGCGCGACGATCTCGTGCCCCGCCGCCGCCAGCGCCCGCGCCGCGTAGCTGCCGATGAATCCGTGCGCCCCCGTCATGGCGATTCGCATGGTGGCCTCCCTTCTTGTCCCGTAGGGACTTCTGGCAGTAGCCCAGCGATTTATC
>JAQTVL010000384.1 GCA_028706835.1 Phycisphaerae bacterium
CACCGCGCCTCGACCGGACGATCAGCCAGGGCTGTCAGCGCCGCGTCAGTCTCCAACACCGTCTTGCCACCCTGGGCGGTCTGAATGAGGAACTGGGTCGGGCCCGGCGGGGGCAAGGCGCCGGCCGCCGTTTGACCAGTCTCCTGGTTCACCCATACGTTATTGCCGGCCTTGATGAACCGCGGGTCCGGGCCCGCCCGCTTCCGCAGCACTCCCTTGAACAGCACCTCGCCCCCATCCGCGCCCTGGTAGGCTGGCCGGTCGCCGAACACCACCTGCCAGCCCTCGTCCGATTTGGTCAATTGCGCCGGCCGAACCCACCCCGCCGACACCGAGGCCGTCGAGTCGGCGCGCTGTCCGTCGATCGCCTTGCCCCGCACCTCGACCAGTTGGCCGACCATCTTGTCGCAGTCCGGCCAGCCCTTGGCCAACTGCACCTTCCGTCCGGACACGTCCAGCGACGGCCGGCCGATCCCGTTCACCTTCGTCATCTCGAGTCTTCCGCGGAGCGTGATCTCCGCCCCGATCCACTTGCCGTAGCGATCGTTCTCGCCCTCGACGGCGATCCAGCCGGCCTGCTTGTCCGGCGGCGGCGCGGTCGGCTCCACGACTTCGCGAATCCAGCCGGCAGCCCACGTCGCATCGCCCGCAACGGTCTTGCCGGACAGTCTGCACCGCACGCTCACCGGCTTGCCGATCAGCCGGATCAGCGGCGATCGCTCGGTGATGTCGCTGGAAACCAGCGCGATCCGTTCTCCGTCGGCGGCGAGCATGAACGTCCATGCGTTCTCGCCCGCTTCGTCAGCCGGATTGATGACGTTGCCGTTGCCATCGACGATCACGCGGCCGCCAAATCTCCCGCGGGATGCGGCGCCCGGCAACTGCTGGGCCTTGCGAGCCCACAGCTTGCCGGCCAGTTCGACCTCGGCGCTGGCGAGCGATTTGTAGCTTTCCATCGGCCCATCGAGCGGCTCCCAGCCGACCGGGGGCTGGGCCGGTTGTGACGTGGGCGCTGCGGCGGCGACGGCCAAGAGTGCGAACGCGAACAGGGAAATCAGGCACGAGTGGCGCATGGCGGGTCTCCTGCGACAACACTTTCTCCGCATGGTATCTGACTCCCGCAGCCACAAGCGGAGGGGTCAGGCGGCAAGTTCTTCTCGGACTCTCTCTCGTTCGCTCCAGCGAACAGGTTTGACATCGTAACTGTCCAAGGCGTCAATGACGGCTTGGGAAACTCGCTGCTCTTGATCGTTTAGTAGCGCGTAGGCCCGCGACTCTGGCGAACGAACGTCCTTGGTATCAATCCACTTGAACGCGATGGCTTCCGCGGTGTCACGACTTGGCCGGGTGATTGTCTGGATGATTCGCTCCGGCTGGCGTCGGGACTTGGGGATCACGAAGTCAAACAAATGGTCGTAGCCGCTCTTCCCCGTGAACTTGATGTTTGGGGTATAGCGGATGTCGGCGCTATCCATCCAGGCAACTACATCCTCATAGAACAGACTGGCCACCATCGGGACCGCCAAGTAGAACAGATCATTGACGGCCAGCATGGCCTGCAACAGGTTGTGCTTTCGGAGAGCGAACGTCTCGGGCGAGGCCAAGACTTCGAGTCGCCCTTCACGATCCGAGACGCCAAATCCAGCAAGCGTTAACCGCAAGAGATCCAATCGCTTAGGGCTGTCTAGCCTACAGCCGGACTGTTTGAGATCGTCGATCACATAACCATCGTCGGTAAGGACAAAACCGCCGTTGTGCTTCTTTGCGTAGATCTGCAAGTAGTCGTTGTGCCGGTCCAAGTACGGCGTCGTAATCTCCACCCAGTTGTCTGGGGCCTGCCTCAGTGTCGTGCGATCTCTGAGCCACGCCACGTAGTCGTCGAGCAGTCTGCGGACTTCCTGGATCATACAAACAGCCCTCGGTTGATGGTCGGTGGCTCAATGATGCTACAGAAGGCCATGAAATCCAGCAGCGTCTGCCAGAGGTCGTCCAAGTGGCCGAACCGGTCAGTCGGGACTTCCATGGCCCATTTGTCTCCGCACCCTTCACGATACAGATGCAGATGCGGGCTGGCAATCTCTTCATCATCGGGGTTTCGATGGGGTTGGCCGCCAAAGTCCAGGCGGACTAACACCACGACCTGACGAGCCCTGTTCTGGTAGGTTCCCTTCAGTAAGTCGATGCGAGCCCGTCTGATGTCGAGAACAAACTGTTCACGCTTGTCCTTCGATGCCAGAGGAACGACGATGGATCCTCCACTCCCAGGGTAATCATACACGTCGTCATTGACCTTCGTCTTGGTCATTCCGATCAGGGCGTCCGCTTCCGCCTGAGTCAGATTAATGTCCGGCATACGATGCCTCCTTCGAGGTCCTCACCCCATCACTTCGGCAGGCGGCTCAGGACGCGGTGGCTGGTCTTGGTGACCAGCACGTCGTCCTCGATGCGAACGCCGCCGACGCCCGGCAGGTAGATGCCCGGTTCGACTGTCACGATCATGCCCGGCTTGAGCACGTCGCCGCTCTTGGCGCCGAGCCTCGGCCGCTCGTGGACGTCCAGGCCGATGCCGTGGCCCAGCCCGTGGCCGAACTGCGGGCCGAAGCCGGCGTCGGTGATGATCTTGCGGGCGGCGCCGTCGACATCGCGGCACTTGGCGCCGGGCCTGATCGCGGCGATGCCAGCCAACTGCGCCTCCAGCACGATCGGATAGATCTGTGCGATCTTCGGCGGCAACTTCGCCCCGACGGTGAGCACCCGCGTCAGGTCGCTGCAATAACCGTCCACGCGCGCCCCCCAGTCGAACAGCAGCGGCTGGCCCGCGCGAATCCGCGTCTCGCCGGCGCGGGCGTGCGGCAGGCTGGACCGGGCCGCCGTGGCGACGATCGGCTCGAAGGCGGACCCGGACGCGCCGGCCAGACGCATCTGGTATTCCAGTTCCGCGGCGACCTCTTGCTCGCGCAGGCCCGGCTTGACGGTCTTCGCTGTCGCCAGGTACGCCTGCTCCGCCACCCGGATCGCCTTGACGATTGTTGCCACCTCGGCGTCGTTCTTGGCGACCCGCAGCGACGCGACCAGTCCGCGGGTAATCTTCAGCCGGAGTTTGCCGGCCTTGGCCTTGAGCAGGTCGTACTGTCCGACGAGCATGTACTCATCGAGCCCGATGCGGCGGACCCTCAGGTCGGCGGCGGTGCGAATGATCGCGTCGGGCAGGCTGTCGTCGCGGAGGGCCTTGTCGGCCCACGGGGCCTGGAGTGCGACCTGCTCGTCGAATCGCGAGTCGGTCAGCACGATGACCTTCCGTGACGTGACCAGAACGACGGAATCCTCAAGCACCGCGCCGGTGAGGTAGAACTGGTCGGGCGCATAGGTCACCAGAAGCACGTCGGCGCCGGCCGCGTCGAGTCGGCGGCGGAGGCTGCGAAGTCTGGCGGCGTAGGTTGCGGGAATCCGGTTCGGTGCGGGCATCGCGATCTCCGATCAGCAAATGAGGATGCGTGTCAATCTATGGGGTAAGACGGGGAAATGCAAAGTGCAAAATGTCTCGCTTGCGTTTTCGCAATCGCGGCTGGCCGGCCCCGCGAAAATGCAAGCGGATGTGCATTGCCTACTTCTCGTCCCCGTCCTTGCGGGCGAGCTGGTAGACGAAGCCCACCGCCGCTGGGACAAAGATGAGGATCGGCAGCATGTAAGGCCGCTCCGCCAGGCCCTGCCGGATCGGGTCGGACAGGTGCAGCGACCGGGCGGCGATTGCGACCACCCCGGCTGTTGCCAGCAGCGAGCCCTGGAGCGACGTGAAGCCGGTGACGATGATCCGGAAGATGACGAACGCGAGCAGGCCCAGCGTCGCCAGGCCGATGATCGCGCCGGCCAGCACCGCCTGGTCCGACAGGCCGATCGACTTGGCGATGAACGCGCCCAGCAGCGCGCCCGCCAGGGCGCCCATGACGCAGACGGCGTATCGCATCAACGGCCAGGCGAGCAGGCCGAGCGCGAGGCCGGCGGCGGCCGGGGTCCACCATGGGATCTGCCACTGCTGCGTGGCGAGGTAGCCGACCCACGCGCCCAGTGCGGCGGCGTTGACGATGACCAGAATCTTGAACACCTTGAAGCCGTAGAGCAGGTAGACCAGGCCGATGGCGATCGACACGGCGGCCTCGACGTAGCCGAGGCCGGCGACCCAGTTCCAGAACGCCTCGTTAGGGGGCTGGCTGGCGACCGAGTGCAGCGCGTCGTACCATCGCTGGCCGAGCTTCGTCGGATCGACGTCCGGCAGGGATTGTGCGAGCAGGTGGAGCATGAGAACCTGTTCAGCGATCCGGTGAGCATCGCGAAATACAAGCGCGGACCTTCCTTGGACTTCGCTCAGGACAGGTCGGTCCTGCGGTTAAACGAGAGAGGCACCCACGTTCACTTCGCCGGGGCGGCAGCGGCAGGGGCCGCCGGCGGCGCGCCCTTCCTCTTCCTCGCCAGCACGCCCTGCGACCCGATGCCCAACAGCCACACCCCCGCCGGGAGCGTCATTTCCTTCCACCCCGCGTTCTGAAACCACTGCATCCAGTTCCCATACAGCAGCATCACGCCGATGATCCCGATCGCCGTCAGTTTCAGCCCCCACACGCTGGTCAATAGCACCACGGTGAATCGGAACAGCATGCCGGCGATCAGCAGGCCGATCACCAGCCCGACCGTCGCCGCCAGCGACAGCCACAGCGGATTGTGCCCCTGCTTGACAATCCGGCTGTAGGCTTCGACGTTCCAGGGCTGGTCTGGCTTGAGCGCCATGACCTGCTCGGTGGTCAGTTTGGCCTCCGACTTGTTCCAGTCGATGTTGAGTCTGCCCGACAGGAACGACTGGTAGAACTTCAGCCCCTCGCTCCAGGTCTGCC
>JAQTVL010000385.1 GCA_028706835.1 Phycisphaerae bacterium
TCGTGGGATTGATGCGGGCTGTCCCCGTTCCCGCGTTATCGCCCGACGTGAGCAGCGTGCTGAATTGCAGCCCCTGCCACTCCGGATACAACTTGCCGTCCTGCGGGAACTCGATCCACTTCAGCCCGACCACCTTCGCCAGGGCTGCCTGGAACGATTTCGGACCGCCAGCCTTCGCCTCCGGCGACGTGTAGTCCGGCGGGAACGGGTAAACCGTGCGGACGTAGTTGCCGGCATGGTCGAACAGCCGGAGGTGGTCCACGCCGCCGCCTTCGAGCACGTAAACGCCCTCGGCGGCCGACGCGAACAAAGGCCGGTGGCCCGGGCCGATCCGCTTCTTCGGGCTCCAGAACAGGGTTCGCTCGAACTGGGCCTTGAGGCCCAGCGACACGCGGGCCGTCACCGCCCGTTTCTCGTCCACCAGCACTCCCTGGTCGTCCTTGCCGTCCCACACGATCGTCTGCCTCGTCGTATCCTTGGCGAACGGCGCGGGGGCGTTCTTGCCCAGCACGCCGCTGGCCAAGTGGCGCAGCGTTCGGCCTTGCGAGTCTTCAATCACAATCGTCACGTCGCAGAGCGCCTTGGTCGCAAACCGGATTTCGAACCGGTCGTTGCTGTCAGCCGCCTTCGCCACCGTCGGCTTCTCGACGAACTCGAATGTCTGCTCGTTTCGGATGGCGAACTCATCGGTGCCGGCCGATGCGTTCGACGCGACCGCCAGCAGAACCGCCGCCGCAACCCATGTTCGCGTTCGCATAAATGGCTCCTCGCTCGGAGGGTCCGTACCCTATCGCATGCGCAATGCCCGATCCCTACTTTAACCCCAGCCGTTCCAGAAGCTGCCGCACCTTCTCCCGCTCCAGCTCGCGGAACCGGTGGAACGGTTCCGCCAGGAAGTCGTCGCACAGGCCCAGCACCGACAGCGCGCACTTGAGCCCCTTCAGGTAGCTCGATCCGAATCGCCCGACGTTGTACAGCTCGCCGACCGCAATGATCTGCCGATGCAGTTCGCGGGCACGGGGCAGATCGCCCGCGCTGGCCGCCGCGAACGCGTCCACGTACAGCCGGGGACACAGGTTCGCCCCGCCGCACACCCCGCCGTGACCGCCCAGCAGCACCGACTCGACCAGCAGCGCCTCCGGGCCGACGAACAGCGAGAAGTTCGGCCGGTCGCGAAACAGCTCGATCAGTTGATGAAAATACCCCATGTGGCCGGAGCTGTCTTTCAGCCCCACGACGTTCGGCAATTCCGCCGCCGCCCGCACCGTCTCGGGGTCGAAGAACAACTTCGTATAGCTCGGCATGTTGTAGAGGAACAGCGGCAGCGGCAGTTGCGGCGCGAGGTGACGGATGTACTCCAGCAGTTCCGGCTGGCCGGCGGGGAAGTAGTACGGCGTCGACAGCACGACCACCGCGGCGCCGGCGTCAGCGGCCCGCCGCGCGACGTTCACCGATTCGACGAACGCCGTGTCAGTGACGCCGACCAGAACCGGCACGCGGTTTCCCACCTGGCGGCAAACACGCTCGACCAACTCCTGCCGCAGGCGATAGCTCAGGCTCGGCGCCTCGCCCGTGCTGCCCAGCACGAACAGCCCGGCCACGCCGCCCGCCAGGATGTGCTCGACCAGCCGTTCGAGTCCCGCCGCGTCGAGCGTATCGCGGTCGAGCAGCGGCGTGACCATCGCCGGGATGATTCCCCGAAGCGCCGACAGGTTGCCCATGGCACGACTCCAGAAAAGGCACGTGTGCCAGCATAGCAGGCAATGGCCTTGGCTGGAATCCAACGGCAAGCCGTGTTTCATCGTCCGAACCTGTAAAGTCTTTCGGGCCTGGAACTTGGGAACAAACAACCGCCGCGATCCGCCCCCGGACCACGCACAGTGCGCGACGATTGCGTGGAATCCGGCGATCAGACGGTATCCCAGCGGCACGGCCCCTACTCGGCCGCCGCAGCGATCTCCGTATTCGGACCCAGAGTGGAAAGGAGGCTCATCCGAGTGAAGTGGCTCGCCCGCCGGATAATGACAAATGTCGCCCGGCGACGACGCTCAGGGCGGGCAGGGTCGAGCGTCGAATGACCAATGATAGTGGTGAACGTCCGCTAGCGTTTTCGCAGTGCGACTCTCGATCGCCGCCTTGCGAAAACGCCAGCGGCGGACGAATGTCATTCGTCACTACCCTCCGCCTGCCCGCGCAAGCGAGCAGCCGGGGATGAGTCGCATTTCCCAAGTTGACAGGCTGAACAGAAGACCCCCCGCATCAAACAACGGTAACGAGGAACGGCGTTCCTCGATTGTATTCAACAGCCCCGTCAGCACCGCGCGGCTTTAACACCGAGCGGCCACTGGCCGGGGCGGGAGCTGAGCCACCCCCCGACGGGCGACCCAAACTCCACCGCTAAGAATAACTAATTGCAGGAAGAAGAGCTATCACAAAGATCCCGTAACAACCCTGCGGAAATCACGTAGCCGGTCGGAACCTCCGTGACGACATCCTATTTCTCCAGTCGCGTAATCCCCTCGCGAACAGCATACTTGGTCAGTTCGGCGATTGAGTGCAAGTCAAGCTTTTTCACGATGTTGCGGCGATGCGTCTCCACGGTTCGGGTGGAGATCCCCAGATCGACAGCCGTATCCTTGACCGACTTGCCCTCGGCCAGCAGTTGCAGAACGTCGCGCTCCCGCCTGGTGAGCATCGAGTAGGCGGACGTCGCATGTTGCGGACCCTCGCCAGCCGGGCCCTTGACGACCACCCCGGTGCTCTCGCTGCTGAGGCAGTGGCGGCCCTGCGTCACAGCCCGAATCGCCCGGAGAAGGTCATCGCTTACGGTCTTGAGGTCGGCCGTCCGTATCGAGATGCGATCCTCCAGTTCGGCATTCAGCTGACGCAGCGCTTCTTCCGCCTGCTTCCGTTCAGTGATGTCATGGGCGACCATGATGCCGCCGATGATTTGGCCGTCCTTGACCAGCGGCCCGCCGCTGACCCGGCCCCAGCGGATCGTGCCATCCTTGGCCCGGATGCGATACTCCGTCATCGTACGCTTCCCTGCCCGCACCCGCGCCTTGTTCGCCGCCATCCGCCGCAGGTCTTCAGCGAACAGCAGGCCCGTCTCCGACACCGTGCGTCCGATCAGCTCCTCCGTTCGATAGCCTGTCAACCTCTCCACCGATGGCGAAACGCTGGTGATCCGCTCGTCAAAGTCCAACGAGTAGATCACGTCGCTCACCTGTTCGAAGTGGAGGCGATAGCGTTCCTCGCTCTGCCGCAGCGCCTCCTCCGCCCGCTTCTGCTCGGTCGCGTCGTGCAGTTCCACGACAACCAGTTCCACCTGGCCGGCTTCGTCGAACAACGGGTAGTAGTTCACCTCCATGAACCGGTGGCCCTGATCCGGGTAATCGAACCAGGCGGAGTACCGCGCGACCTTGCCCGAGAGGCACTCCTCCAGGTAAGGCCGGGCGAGTTCGAATCCCTCCCGGCCGAGCACGTCCAGAACCGTGCGGCCGATGACTTGGTCCCGCGTCGCCTTTCGCATCCGCAGGTAGGTGGAATTCGCCATGCGATAGGTCCGTCCGCGATCGACGACCGCGAACGGGTTCGGGGAGTTCTCCACCAGCCGCTCGTAGACCTCAAGCCGACGATCCGACGTGTTGGCCTGCATAGATCATCCCCAGGACATTGGACGTTGAGTTCTAGACGCGTCGCACGAGCTCAAGACTACTTGGAGCGGGACCGCTTGGCAACAGTCCGCCTCGTCCCGGCGTGGAGGTCTTCGGACGACGAGCCTCCCCGGGGTCCGTTACGGCCACCGGGCACATTTGTATCTAAAGTGGGTCCCCCTGGTAGACGATGGCTGCATCCGGCACAACTTTTCACAGCGGCGGAGACCGCGGGGGAACCAAGGCTGGTGGAGGCGGCGGAGCCGGCCCACTCTGATGGCAAGCCATTGAAGGAGGTGAGACAACAGGCCGGCAAGCATAGCCACCGACAGCCTTACGGTCGAACGGAAAGAAGTGACCGCAACGCAGACGACGGAAACGGGGCCACCGCGGCAGAGACAACAACGGATATCCAGGGGCCCGGGGTCGGGACCCGGCGGCGGAAAGCCCAGAAAAACCAGAAACCTAATCTCTTTCGGAGGCAGACAATGAGTCGCATCAACACAAACGTCCAGTCTTTGGTCGCCCAGAACGTGCTGGGCAAGCAGCAGAAATCGCTGGCCACGTCGCTCGAACGGTTGAGCACGGGCTTGCGGATCAACTCGGCCAAGGATGATCCAGCCGGCTTGATCGCGTCTGAGAACCTGCGTACCGAGAAGGCCGGCACCGCCCAGGCGATCACCAACGCCACGCGCGCCAGCAGCATGATCGGGACCGCGGACGGCTCGCTGAACGAAGTGAGCTCCCTGCTGGTCGAGTTGCAGACCCTGGTCACCCAGACCGCCAGCGACGGCGGCCTGAGCGACGCCGAAATCAACGCCAACCAGCAGCAGGTTGACTCGATCCTGTCGAGCATCAACCGTATTTCCGCCGGCACGCAGTTCGGCGGCAAGAAGCTGCTGGACGGCACGCTGGACTACACCACCAGCGGCGTGACGTCGGCCGACATCAAGAGCGCCCGCGTCAACAGCGCCAAGCTGGGCAGCACCGCCAAGACGGTCCAGGTGGAAGTGACCACCGGCGCCACGACCGGCGCGATCACGTACGCCAGCGCCGCCGGCGGGCTCACCAGCCCGACGACGCTCCAGGTCACCGGCAACAAGGGCACGGAAGTGCTCGCGCTCGCCAGTGGCGCGACGATCGCCGACATCCAGGCCGCCGTCAACGGCGTGTCCGATTCGACCGGCGTGTCCGCCACGACCGTCAGCTCCACGCTCACGTTCAACT
>JAQTVL010000386.1 GCA_028706835.1 Phycisphaerae bacterium
GTGGCAACCCTGGCCGGCATCGAACCGCGGGCCAGGCTGACCGACGATGACCTCGGCACCACCGCGGGCCTGGAGTTGACTCGGTTCGCGCAGCGCGGCGCGGAGCTATTCGCCGTGATCACCAACCGCCAGTTCCGCCAGGGCGGCGTCGGCGAAATCCTCGACGAGAAGACATCCAACACCTTCGAGTGCGACCGCGTGGTCACGGTGAGTTTCCCGGCTGGGCAGGCCTATACCTACAACGCCCGCACGGGCAAGTATCTCGGCCTGTGCGACTGCGTGATCCAGACCGTGCCGCGGCTGTCGCCGTTGATCCTGGCGCGGCTGCCGTACCGCGTGGCTGGGTTGGACGTGACGCTGCCGAAGGCCGCGAAGCTGGGCGAGAAAGTGGGCGTGCAGGTCGAACTGCATTTCGAGCCGCGAGCGGAAGCTCGCGGGCGGGTGGACGCCGCCCTCCTGCCCGACCACATCATTCACGTCGACGTCTACCAGCCGGACGGCGTCTGGTGCTACTGGCACAGCGAGAACGTGACGGCCCGCGGCGGCGAGGCAGCGTTCTCGTTCATCCCGGCGCTGAACGACCCGACCGGGGCGTGGACGATTTCCGTCCGTGACTCGGTCACCGGGATAACGACGCAGAAGACGCTCCGCGTGACGAAATAGAACGCGTCGCCGAACCCAACCCAACGCCCGGGGACTGCGGTCCCTGGGCGCTTTTCGTTTCGGTTCCCGCGCGGGTAGAATATCCGGAACTTCCGGGAACCCGTACCGCTTCCGAGCGTCCAACTTGACTAACGTATGGATGGTCTGTCTTATCTTGAGGAGCCGACCCATGTTCGATCGCATCGCCTTCCCGCTGCTCGCGTCGCTGCTGTTGGTTTGCACTACCGTTCTGGCCCAGCCGGCCGGTGGACCCAAGCCGATGCCGCGGCTTATCGGCCCGCCGGTCGGTGTTGACGACGTCAATCCGGGCCTCGACCAGCCCGCGCCCGACCCCAAGGCCGCCCTGGCCAACGTGACCCGATCGCTGGGCCGCGCGAACGCGGTATTTATCGCAACCGTGTCGCAGGTGGCCACGGTCGCCCAGACCCACAGCATCCCGCCCAGCGTGCTGATGAATGTGACGCTGAAGGACCCCGAGATGCTCAAGGGCGACAAGCCCGAGAACCTCGTCTTCTCGTACTCAGCCGTCCAGGGCCGCGGGTTCTTCCCGACAGCCAACCAGAAGGTGATCGTCGCGGGCGCGGCCATGTGCGAGGCCACCGACGAGAACATTGCCGCGGTAATGAAGGCGATCAAGGACGGCCCGACCAGCCAGCCGGCGGCTCCGCAGTACAGCCCCGCCCAGATCAAGACGTCAGCCAGCCAGGCCAGACTCGTGCTCATCGCCACGGTCGAGAGCGTCAAGACGACGGACCTGAAGATGTCGGCCCCGATCGTGACCATGGCAGTGACGTTCAAGGACGCCGAGATTCTCAAGGGCGACAAGCCGGCATCGCTGACATTGGACTATTGGGCCGTGCAGGGCCAGGGCTTCTTCCCGACCAAGGATCAGAAGGTGGTGGCCATCGTGAACACGGTGGGCGGCAGGGGCCCGGACGGTAAACTGCTGACGCGCGTCGTGATGATGGCGCCCGCAACGGACGTGAACGTCGCCGCCGCAAAGGCGGGGACCGCCGCCGCGCCGAAGGGAGGCCCCGTCAGGCTCGATCCCAACGCGCCCTTACAGGGGCAGGGCCATGGCGGCGGGGCCATGATGCCCGGCAACGGCGCCGGAGGCGTGACGATCATCATGCCAGTCCAGCCGGTCGCGCAGGCGCCATTCGAGGGACCCAAGCGGATGGGCGGCGGCCCGGTGCTCGCCCCCGGCGGGCCCGCGGCCGGGAATCCGAATCCGCCCGTCGCAGCGACGAGCCAGCCGGCAGCCCCGCCGCCCGGCCAGGCCACCGGTTTCCCGCAGGGCGAAGGGCCGATCATGCCGGCGGATCCCGGCCCACCCCAGGGCCAGGGCGACATCAGGGTAGCGCCCGTCGCGCCTCGCTTCACCAGGCCTCCGGTTCGCGTCGGCCCGGCGATCGCCCCCATCGCGCCGCTGCCGGATGAAGCGGCCCCAGCGCCCGGCCCAGCCGGTGTCGCGCCCGCCCCGGCTGACCCCAAGGCGACACTCGTCGCAGCCATCGCGACGGGGCAACTTGTCTTCACCGCCAAGGTCGACAAGCTGGTGGAGGGTCCGACCGCCACGAGCGAGCCGCCAATCCTGAGTTGGACCGTTACCTTCAAGGACGTGGACGTCCTTAAGGGCGCCAAGTTCGAAAACGCCAACTTCAGCTATAACGTCCGCAGGGGCAGCGGCCTGGAGCCGAAGACCGACCAGAAGGTGCTGGTGGTCTCCGGGCCGGTGCCGGCCAGTCAGGCTGAACTGCCCAACAGGGCCCCCGCCGTCGGCCCCGGGATGGCGAGGCCGCACTTCGTCATTGCCCGTCCGATAGGCGCAGCCGGCCCGCGGATTATCCTGATGGTCCAGCAGACCGACGAGAACGTCGCACTGGCCAAGAAGTCCATTGCCGACAGCGACAAGCCCGGCGTCGTCGCGAACGATGGCCAGTGGACGGCCCTGTTTTCCGGCGAGCAATGGTACAAGACGCAGACGACGGCGGAGCAGGAATTTTCCGGCACGCTGACGGCCGTGCCCCAGGCCGGCGGCGCAAGCACGCTCCAGCGGTCGAGCTACTACCGCCTGGGCAACCGGAATATCTACACCGGCGCCAAGAAGGTTGACGCCCTGGACAAACTGGTCGGCAAGAAGGTGACCGTCCGCGGCAAGCCGTACGACATCAACCTGGAAGGCCAGTCGGTAACTGAGATCTGGCCGGGTGCGGTCCGCGTGGACGACGCGAAAGGCGATACGCCGAAACCGGCGCCTGCCCCCGCACCGGGTCTGGATTGAGGGGCGCACAGCGTAACGGGGATCCGCTCAGCCACATCGCCTCCAGCGCGTGGCGTCTGGTGGAATGTGCGACCACACCCCACGACAAGAGCGGGAAAAGTGGCACTTGCAGTATGCCGGTTCGCCGGGTAATCTACGCGGCGCCGGCAGGATGGGGCGCCGATTCGGAGCCCAGCCGGAAACCTGTCCATCGGGGACTCTCTTGCTCGGAACGGGGGCTGCTATGACTCGCATACTATCCGTCTGTCTGTTCGCGCTGGTCCTGCCCTGCGTGGCCGCACAGGCCGATGTCGTTGAGTTGCAGGACGGGCGGACCATCCGCGGCAAGGTGGTGGACAACGCGGCCAGCCTGGATGTTACCGTCGAGACCCCGGGCGGCCCGTTGACCTTCCAGCGGAGCATGGTTAAGTCCATCAAGAAAGATGCTGCAACCCCGCCGGTCAATGCCGTCAATCCGACGAGTCCGACCACCACGCCGAACCCGACGACGACCAACCCGCCGGCCGCCGCCAAGGGCGACGACCGAGCCCGCAAGGAATACATCGCGGTGGCCGACAAGGTCAAGACGATAACCGAACCGAAGTTCGTGGCCGACGTCTGGCAAGCCTACATCAAGGAGTTCGGCAACGACCCGATGTGCGACCTGGCCAGGAAGGAACTCGTGATCTGGCAGGAGCGAGCGGCCAAGGACCTGGTGCTGTTCGGGCCGAAATGGCTGCCGCGGGCGGACGTGGGCGGGCGCATCACCAAGGCGAAGGAGCTGCTGGCCAAGGCCGACGGCGAAGCCGACACCAAGGCGGCCCTTATCCTCTACAGGCAGGCAGCCGAGCAGAACCCGTACCTGATCGACATCCCGGCGCACAAGGCCAAGCGGTTCCAGGACGACTCCGACCGGCGGAACTACGGCCTGGCGCTGGGCGACGTCCTGACGCTGGACCCGAACAACGTGATGGCATTAAATAACTTGGGCGTCTCGGCGGGCCTGGACAAGAACTGGGGGCCGGCGTTTTTGAACCTGTCCAAGGCGGCATTGGCGTCCGGGAACGACCTGATTCTGGCGAACATGCTCCAAGTGGCCTACCTGCGCGAGTACGGCGAGGAGGCCACCTGCACCATCATCCGCGAGGGGTGGCACGATCAATGGGACTTCGAGCATTACACAGCAGCCCAGTGGAAGGAAATCGTCCGCACCGGCATGGCCACGCTGACCGCCCAGGAGGACGCAACGCTGCGGCAGATGGTCGACAAACTGCACGCGCAGAAGAAACACGCGGACGAGGAGTACTGGGGCGGAAAATGGATTCCGGCCAAGGACTACAAGGACCTCCAGAACAACAACGGCCCGGAACTTAAGGCCATCCGCAACAGCGTCTACCGAATCAAGGCCATCGACGCCCGCGGCAACGTCTACGATGCCACGGTCGCCGAGCGAAAGCAGACCTACGACCGCATCCTGCAACTGCGCGTTCCCGACCGCCCCGGGCAACTGGTGATGATCAGCGAATCGGGGGCCGAAGCCAAAGCCCTGTCGAGCGATAGTGGCGTGAAGCATTCGGAATTCCCGCACATCTGGGCCGCCGAGCCCGGACCGAACAAGAGCGCCAAACGCCCGGCGCGTTTCAGCCGTCCCCTCGACTGACCAGCCCGCCGTTCACGGCCTCGACCCCAGGTCCTCGCCCACGCGGGCGCGGATCACCACGCTTGCCTCGTACGGCAGATAGGTATGCGACGTCATCGGAAGGTCCATGACCTCCAGGCGGGTCTTCTCCGGGTCCGCCAGCCAGCCTTTCGTGACCGTCGTGTGCGGCCAGAGGACAAGGGACGAACTCCGCACGACCACGGTCGACGCGACGTTGTCGGGCACGCGGCCCGGCAGGACGGCGGGGTCCAGCAGAAACAGGACCCGCACGGCAATCCCCGAT
>JAQTVL010000009.1 GCA_028706835.1 Phycisphaerae bacterium
GAGGCCACGGGGGTAAGGGGGCGAATTGCGCTCGCCCACCAGATTCCCCCAAAAACTTCACCAACCGCCCGATTCCCCGCTGCCAGCCTGTCGCATTATCACGTCACGGTTTGGTGAATAATCCGGGATTACCGAAAGACAGTTTCGGAGTCAAATGAAATTCCTGCAATGGCTGTCATTTTTCGGGAGTTGTGGCTTTTCTCGATGAACGAGCCGGTGACGATAGGCTTCCTGGCGCTCGGCGGGCTGAGCATGGCCGCCGCGGCCATCTGTCGTCGGCGGCGCGCGTGAGCGGCCGGGATCGCCGTTCAGACATCGATTCGGACAGATCGACGCCCCGGGCCGATTCAAGGCGGCCCGGGGCGTTCGTTTTCCGCCACCCCTGACTCCTCTCGCAGGGTAACATAAAACCCGTGGCTGTGTTCGCGCGCGGAAACCATCCCGGTGATGCCGGGTTCAACAATCGTGCCGCGCCTCTATTCCAGTCGAGGCGTCGTCGGAGGTGTACCATGCGTAGCGCTCGGTCAAATGGCCTCGCATTCCCCGTAATGGTGCTGGCCGTTTTGGCGTCTGTACTTTCGGCCTTGGCCAATCCAACAACGCAGCCGGTTACGCCGCCGGTTCGCCTGCTGGTCAGCGATCATCAGCCGAACAGGATCGTCATTATCGACGGCGGCGGGGCGTTGGAGTGGCAGTACCCGTGCAAACATCCGCAGGACGTACACTGGCTGGCGGACGGGACGGTTCTGGCTGCCACGGGGGACAAGGCGGAGATCATCAAGCCGGACCTGGCGGCGGGAAAAGGCGGCCAGGTGCTCTGGGAGTGCAAGCCCGGCGGCGAGGTCCCCGCGGCGCAGCCCCTGCCGGGGGGCGGGATCCTGGTGGCGTGCAGCCCGCCGGGCGCAAACGCCAAGGGGCTGCTGATCGAGTTCGACAAGGACCGCAAGGAGGTCCGCCGGGTCGAAGTCTCGACGCGGACCACGGGCCACTCGCAGTTCCGCTTCTGCCGCAAGACGCCCGAAGGCACGTATCTCATCCCGTCGATCGGCGACGGGGTGCTCTACGAAATCGACGCCGCCGGAAAGGAACTCTGGCGGCTGCCGCTGGCGGAGGCCTGTTCCGCCGAGCGATTGAAGGACGGCACGACGATCGTCACCGGTGGGAAAACCGTGCGAGCCTACGACAAGGACCGCAAGGAACTGTGGCGGCTTGGCGAGAAGGAACTGGACCTGGAGCCGGGCATTCTGGCCGGGATGGAGATTGAGCCCGACGGCACGATCGTCATCGCCAACTGGGGCGTGAAGGGCGGCGATGCGAAGAAGGCGTCCATTCTGGCCATCGCTCCCGACCGCACGGTGGCGTGGAGGATCGTGAATCACCCGCACGTGACGTCGGCAGCGCGTGCGTGCGTGTTGCCGTTCGCAAGCAACGCGCGAACGCCGACAACTCAGCCGGCGGCTGGGCGCGGGTTTGCGGGGGGACTGGATACGCACGCCGGGTGGGCGAAGGCCAAGCCTGACGCCGCGTTCAACAAGACGCCGCTCACGATCGAGTGCCGGGTCTGCCTGGACGGCGCTACCGGCTACAACATCCTGATCGCCAATGAGACGAAGGCCTCCGCCACGCACTGGGAAATCTTCACCTTGCCCGGAAGCGGCCAGTTGACCGCCTACGTGCCCGGCAACCAGCCCAACCACGTCTCTTCGGAGGCATGCATCACCGACAACCAATGGCATCACGTGGCGATGACGATGGACGATCGGCGGATTCGGCTGTATGTCGACGGCAAGCGGGTCGGGGACGCAGCCTGCTCGCGCCCAGCCGATCTGAAGGGGAAGGCGGGCGAGATCGCGTTCGGCGGGCTGGTGGAAGGCGGCCTGGCGGGCGACGGGCTGATCGACGAGGTCCGCATCTCCAACGTCGTCCGACCGTTCGACAAGCCGCCCAAGGAGCCGTACCAGCCGGACGCCAACACGATCGGGCTGTGGCACCTCGACGCGGTCAAGGACGGCGGCTATGCGGATGCATCCGCCCAAGCCAATTCGGCGGCGTTCGTCGCAAGAAGCGACCCGCGGCCAACAGGCCAGCCGGTTGGGCCGCCGCTGCTCGTCGGGCAGGTCGGCGTGATCGCCCCGCCGTGCGACCTGACGGCCACGCGGAAACTGCTGGCTGAGGCGACGGCCGCGTTGAAACTGCCGTCTCTGGGCGACGCCGCGAGTTATCGCGACGGGCTGCTCATCGACTGGGACGAGCACTACTGGCATCTGGCCAACCAGGTGTCGGGGCGACAGGGTCTGCCCGGAAGCGCGGAGCAGGCGTTTGACGCCCAGGCCCTGTGCCGACCCTCGGACGGCGATCCGCTGGGCGTGGTCCTGCGGCGGACGGGCGCGCTGCTGGAGCGGCTCAAACGAATGCAGCCGGCGCCCGACCTGGCGGCCGTCGAGGCGGACTGGGCGGCCATGAAGCAGGCGGCCGACAAGGTCCCGACCAGCCAGGCGGACGTGCGGAAGGGGTACTTCCTGGCGGCGTCGGCGATTCAGCGCCGCGTGGCCCTGGCCAACCCGTTGTTGGATTTCGACTCGATCCTGTTCGTCGCCCGCGGGGTGGCCAACGGCTCCCGCAGGAACGGGCTGGTGGGCACAGCCGACAACCAGGGGCAGCATTTCCACACGCAGTATTACGGCTTCAACGCCCTCCCGGGCGGCGGGTTGTTCATCGTCCGGGACTTTAAGACCGCGCCGAAGATTGTCAATGTCCTGGCGGAGTCGGTGGTGCAGAGCGGCCGGCTGAGCGGGCAGAAGCTCGATCGCGGGGCGTATGTCTCGCCCGACCTGTCGTATGACGGCAAGACGATTCTGTTCTCGTACACCCCTGGCAAGGACCGCCGGTGGACGTGGACGGACCAGACCGCGTGGCACATCTTCAAGGTGAACGTGGACGGCTCGGGCCTGGCGCAGTTGACCGACGGGCCGAACGACGACTTCGACGCCTGCTGGCTGCCCGGCGGGCGAATCGCGTTCATCTCGGAGCGTCGCGGGGGCTACATTCGGTGCTTCTCCGGGCTGAGCGTGCCGCAGCATTCGCTGCACAGCATGAAGGGCGACGGCAGCGACATCTACCCGATCAGCTACTTCGAGACCGGCGAGTGGCAGCCGAGCGTGAACAACGACGGCATGATCGTGTACACGCGTTGGGACTACGTGGACCGCGAGAACTGCCTGGGGTCGAACTTCTGGATCTGCGGCCCGGACGGCACGAATCCGCGGGCGCCGCACGGCAACTACCCGTATCCGTGGCACACGTTCCCGGACAACCGGAACGGCGATTCTCGCCGCGGCCGGCCTTACACCGAGATGAACATCCGCGCCGTGCCGGACTCGCCCCTGTACACGCTGACGGGGGCCCCGCACCACGGCGAGGCGTTCGGCAGCCTGGCCATGCTCGACCTGCGGGCCCCTGATGACGGCGCCATGTCGCAGCTCAAGCGAATCACGCCCTACGTGCCGTTCCCGGAGAGCGAGCAGAGCAACCGGCGCCAGTATCCGTACGGCACGGCCTGGCCGATCAGCGAGGATTTCTACCTGTGCAACTGGTGGGAGAACCTCTATCTGCTGGACCGCTTCGGCAACCAGGTGCTGCTGTGCGAGAACAGCCTGGCCTTCGACGGGCAGACCAACTGGAACCTGCGGCTGATCGACCCGATCCCGGTTCGGCCGCGCAAACGCCCGCCGGCGATCCCTGCCCGGACGAATCAGGGCGCCGACGCCCGGCCGAACGCGCCGATAGCCAGGATCACGCTGCTCAACGTGTATGACGCGGACCAGCCGTTCCCGCCGGGCACGAAGATCAGGCACCTTCGCGTGGTGCAGGACATTCCGAAGACCAACCCGCAGATGGATCAGCCTAAGAACATGGGCTATCACTGGGAGAACACGCCGCGAATCCCGCTGGGCATCGTGCCGGTCGAGGAAGACGGCAGCGCCTATTTCGAGGCGCCGATCGAGCGACAGCTTATCTTCCAGGCGCTCGACGAGAACTACATGGCTGTGCAGTCGATGCGGTCGGTGGCGTATGTCCATCCCGGCGAGCAGCTCACCTGCCAGGGCTGCCACGAAAGCCCGCACCGGCCGCCCGCGCGCGGCGGCTCGCCCAAGGCGCTCAACCGCCCGGCGTCGAAGCTTCAGCCGGAGGCCGGGCCGGTCGAGCCGGTGACGTATTACCGGCTGGTCAAGCCGGTGTTCGAGAAGACCTGCGTGGCCTGTCACCAGAAGGAGAAGAAAGGCCCGGCGGACATGAGCTACGAGAAGCTTGAGCCGTATGCGTTCTACTTCTCCGGCGGCATGCTGGGCAGCGTGACGATTCCGATCCACGGGGGGACGCGGTCGATCCCCGGCCGGGTGGGCGCCCGCAACTCGCGAATGGGCCGGGCGATGCTGGGCCCGCCGCACAACGAGAAGGTGTCGGCGGAGGACCGCCGGCGGGTGATCCTGTGGCTGGACTGCAATTCGCTTCGGCTGGGGGCGTTCAACGACGAAGACAAGCAGGTGAAAGGCGAACTGGTCTGGCCGACGATCGACGTCGATCCGAGGAACCCGCAGGGCCTCGAATCGGTGGAGCGCGACTTGAAGGCCGGGAAGCCAGCCGCTCCTTAGAGAGCAAACATTGCCCTGTAGAGCGGGGCGGACATTACCCGATATATGGAGGATGTTGCGTTGACAAACGATGGGGCCGTTTCTAGAATCACTGTCGAACGAGGCGACCTCATCGTTTTAGTTGCCTTTTGTTCTGCTCCACTTTCCAGGGGAAGTTGAGGGATCGGGGTGGAGACACAGACTCTGTTGCCCTTGGCCGATGCAATAAGAGAGAGATCTTCCGGTCTGAAGCAACTGAAAAGGAAACCTGCCGCAGTCGTTGCGGCATCTAGTCTGCGCTGTCGGAGGAGCCCGCGCCAGCGGGATGCCATTTTGAAAGGATTGGGATCATGAGTCGCACCAATGGTCGGTTCCGCACACGGAAGCTTCGCAGCCAGAACCGTCAGCAAACTGAGCGCGCCGGCGCCTCACCCCTGCTGGAGAATCTGGAATGCCGTGTCTTGCTGAGCTTTACGCCGATCGCACTGCCGATCACCGCCTATATCAATGCCACGACCAATATGGCGGCATCGATTCCGGCGGACGCGACGCCGCTGAACACGCTTACCGATGGCACGGAAACCCTCGCCCTTTCCGACACCGTTACGGCTGGAACGGTCCCGGGGACATGGACGACATGGAACTCCCCCGCAGCCGTTGAGAGCGCCACGCCGCGAGTCTTGAACGATACCGGCTCCACGTCGCTTACCATCACGCTGAGCGTGCCCGCCGACGTCTTCGGCTTCGAGGCCGAGCCGTCCAACTTCGCCGTGTTCAATCTGACGGCGACATTCATGGACGGCGCCAGCGTGGTGGGCTCCATTTCGTTGAACGTCGACGGAAACTCGGGCGCCCTGCTGTTCGCCGCCGCAACGGACCAGGTCTTCACCAGCGTCGTGCTCACCGCCAATATCGGCGCGAATGGTTTTGCCATCGCCCAGCCTCGCTACCACCTGCCCGCCCCGACCTACCTGGTTGGCGACGCCCTTGACAACCAGTTGCTGATCCAGCAGGACGGCACGGGATTCACCGATTTCTACGTCGACGGCGTTCTTCAGACGCACCAGTGGACCCCGACGGTTCGCGACGTGTACGTGACTGGGTTGCTCGGCGACGACACGCTGACGGTTGACAGCTCCAACGGCCTGGTGGTCGTGTCCCCCGGCGGCATTCACTACGACGGCGGGACAGGTCTGAACGCCTTGGCGCTCACCCAGATCGGCGGAGACACCCAGGCCACCGGCGTCTACACCGTCGGCCCGAACCCCGGCGAAGGGCTCAGCGTCATCACCGGCGCCAGCGGCGTGCAAGTGGTCGAGTTCCAGAACCTCGCCCCCGTCGTGGACCTGGTCCCAGCCGTCACCGCCACCGTCAACGCCACCGACGCCGCCAACGCCATCGACTACCGCGTCGGCAGCGTTGCCACCAACGGCCTGATCAGCATCGACAACCAGGAAAGCTACGAGTTCTCCAACAAGACCAACCTGGTGATCAACGGGCAGGCCGGCAGCGACGAAATCAATCTGAACAACCCGAACACCCCCACCGGCCTGACGGGCACGATCACCGTCAACGGCAACGACCCAACGGCCAGCGACACGCTGATCGTCAACGGCATCGCGGGCACACTGGACAACTTGCGACACAACCCGACCGGCCTGGGCGCCGGCAACGTCATCAATGACAGCGCCCCGCAGCCGCAAGTCAACTTCACGGGCGTCGAGCACCTGACGCTGGTCGTCCAGGAGGCGGACGGCGATGGCGTGCGACTGGAAGGCACCGTCGGCAACGATCAGTTCGAGTTCACCCCGGGCGCCACGCGGGACAGCGGCACGTTCACCGGCACGATGGACGCCAACAATGCCACCGCCGTCGGGCCGTTCGTACTGACGGAGACCAGCTACAGGGGCGTCAACAGCGCCGCCGATGACGTGGATGTGAACTTCAACAATCCGGGCGGAACCGATGCGCTGGTGTTCAACGGCACGGCCGTGAGCGACGGCCTCAGCGTCAGCCTCGGCGAAGCCGGCGGCACACAGTTCCAGAACATCGTCGACGGCCTTACCGTCGCCAGGCTGGAGGGCTTCAACCTGACCAGCGCGGTCGTGCGGGGCCTCGACGGCAACGACACGATGAGCCGGACCACGGTCAATGCGGTCACGGTGACCTTCGATGGCGGCGATCCGTCGGGCAGCGATTCGCTGACCCTCACCGGCACGGTTGCCGACGAAACGATCGGCCTGAATCTGGCTACCGGCGTCGTGACCGGCCTGGGCGGGGCGGTCACGCTGGTGGGCGTTGAAGACCTGGCCATCAACGGCGGCGGGGCCGCGACGTTTGACACCTTCAACGTCACCAGCGTCGGCGTGGTCAGCGAGACCGCGGACGACCTGGAGACGGTCACGTTGAACGGCGCCAATGCCGCCAACCTGAACGCCACCGGCACGACCGGCGACAACATCATCAACGTCACGCCGACCGGCAACGGCACGGGCTCGTTCCAGGCGGCCGGCGTCGCCGGCCCGCTGGTTGTCTACACCGGCTTCGCCACCGGCGTCGCGGGCGCGGGCGTCTTCACCGTCGCCGGCGGCGGCGGGTTCGACGTGCTGGGCCTCCTCGGCAGCCCAGGCGCCGACGTGGTCACCGCGACGGCCCCGAACGTCGTCACCTCGAACGGCGGCAACGTCACGGTCGGCGCGGGTATCGGCCTCGTGAACGTCTCCACCCTGGCAGGCGATGACACGGTCGACCTGACCAACCTGACCACCGGCGTGCCGACGGCCATCGACGGCGGCGACGGCAACGACACCCTGACCGGCACGCCCGGCGTTGACTACCTCAGAGGCGGCTTCGGCAATGACTCCCTGTTCGGCCTCGCCGGCGCCGACACGCTGGACGGCGGCCCGGGCAATGATCTGCTCAACGGCGGCCTGGGCGACGACATGATCCTCTACGGCGACAATTCCGATACGGGTACATGGAACGGCGGCGACGGTAACGACACGGTTGAAGGCGGCGACGGCACCGACGTGCTGGTCGTCAATGGCACCGTGGCAGCCGACACCTTCGTCGTCAGCGAGGTGGGCCGGCGCGTCGTTGTCACCGGCACCAGCAACGGCCCGTTCACCCTGTCGCTCGGCCAGGTCGAGCAGTTGGATATCAACGCCCTGGCGGGGGCCGACTCCGTTACGATCAATGACCTGGCCCGGACCGACATGGAATTGGTCAACATCGACACCGGCACGGACGCCGACCTCGACGCGATCACGCTCAACGGCGGCACCGGCCCGGACAACGTTGCGTTGTCCATGAACGCCGATGACGCCGGGGCCTCCAACACCGTTATCGATGTCAAGGGCCTGGCCGCCCGCGTGCAGATCACCAGCACCACCCTGACGGCTGCCGCCGACACCCTGACGGTCAACACCCTCGACGGCAACGACTCGATCGTCTCGGCCGTGGGCACGTCGCTGGCTGATGCGGCCAACGTGTCCAACCACGTGAACCTGACGTTCAACGGCGGCAACGGCAACGACTACCTGGAAGGCGACGCGACGCTTAACGGCGGCGACGGCAACGACACGCTGGTCAGCGGGCCGCACTCGCAACTGATCAACGGCGGCAACGGCATCGATCGCGTGGTCTCCAAGGCCATCTGGGACACCACCCTGCCCTTCACCTTCACGCTGAACAACACTTCGCTCGTGCGGGACAGCGCCGGCAACGGCATCACGGGCGGCACGGTTGACACCGACACGCTCACCGGCATCGAGGAAGGCCAACTGATCGGCGGCACCGGCAACGACCAGTTCAACATTGGCGCATTCTACGGCCGGGTCCTCCTCAAGGGCGACCTGGGCTCGGACACGGTGGACTACTCGGCCTACGCCCCGGTGGCGCTGCTGCCGCACAACACCAACCCGGGCGTGATCGTCGACCTCGACCTGACCAATACCGAACAGACGGTCAACGAACGCGGATCGATTCTGTTCCTGTCGGACCCGATCGAGAACATGAACGGCAGCGAGTTCAAGGACAGCATCTTCGTCGACGCCCTGGCGGTGGCCCGGCTGATCGACGGGAACGATCCGGTGTTCGGGGACGGGTTCAACGTCCCGCCGGGCGATCTGCTCACCGTGGACGCCCGGGGGCAGTTTACCAACGTCAACCGCATCGTGGGCGGCCAGCCGCAGGCGGACGCCGGCACGGTGACGGCGTTCGGCTATCAGCCGGTGACGTTCCAGGAGATCGAGAAACTGGCGGTGGTCAACACGCTGGGCTCGACGGGCCTGACCGGCTTCAACGCCCAGGCCTACACCGCGTCTGTGAACTACCTGACGGGCAGCAAGCGGCCGCGGTCGATGGCGACCGGCGACTTCAACGAGGACGGCTGGAACGACATGGTGGCGGTGAACAGCACCGCGCCGGGCGTGGCCAGCGTGTTGATCGGCCGGGGCTACGGCACGTTCGACCCGGCGGCGATCTTCTCGATGGGCACGTATGTCCGCCGGCTGTATGACGTGGCGGTGACGGACCTCGACGGCGACGGCCACCTGGACATCATCAGTTCCGGGCTGAACCGTCGGAACCAGGACGTGGTTCTGTTCATGCGGGGCAACGGGGACGGGACGTTCCAGACGCCGGTAACGACGGTGACGACGCTCAAGGGCGCGATGACCGGGCTGGCGTTGGGCGACATCGACGGTGATGCGGACGTGGACGTGATCATCACCGGGGCCAAGCAGGTGATGGCGTTGGTCAACGACGGCGCGGGGAACCTGACGACCTCGCAGACGATCCTGAGCAACGGCAAGACGCTGCGCGGCGTGGTGGTGGAGGACCTCAACCACGACGGCGCGGTGGACATCGCGGTGGCCAACTACCACAACAGCACGGTCAGCGTGTTCCTCAACGACGGGACGGGCGTGTTCAGCCTGACCGGGGACTTCTCGACGGTGGTGGGCAAGAACGGGCGGGTGCCGACGTCGATGGTTCTGGGCGACTTCAACAACGACGGGAACTGGGACCTGGCGGTGTCGGACGTTCGGCGGAACGCGCTGAGCGTGCTGCTGGGCGACGGGCTGGGCTCGTTCCAGTTGCAGTCTCAGGCGAAGTATGTCGAGCCGTTCATCACGATCGCCGCGGGCGACTTCAACAGCGACGGCAAGACGGACATCGTGCTGGGCAGCGCGAAGAACTTCGTCTCGGTGCTGGTCAGCACGGGCAACGGGACGTTCTCCGACCCGTATGTGTTCAACGTCGGCAACGTGAGGCAGCGCCAGCCGGCGGGCCTGATCGTGGCGGACTTCAACAACGACGGCGGCCTGGACCTGGCGATTGCCGATGCGGGCTCGAATGCGGTCAGCGTGTTGCTGAAGAACCTGGTGATCTGACGGATAGCGTAACCAGCGGGCGCCCGCGCCGCGATCGGCGCGGGCGTCCGACGACACCTTTTCCCTGGGCCGAGGTTCGGCTCCTTCTTGCGAGGAAAAACATGTTCAAGCACAGCAGCGGTCAACAGCGTCGCACGTCCGATCCTTCGTCCCCGGCGCCGATCGTCGAGCGGCTGGAAGACCGGGCGCTGCTGGCGGGCAACGTGATCGGGGTGGTGGCCGGCGGCACGCTGACGCTGACCGGCGACACCGACGACAACACGTTCGTGGTGGATCAGCCGTTTCCGCTGTCGGCCCAGCAGTTCCAGGTGACCGGGACCGGCGGGACACTGATCAACGGCCTGCCGTCGATGATCTTCAACGTGGTCAAGAAGGACGTGAAGATCAACCTGTTCGCCGGGGACGACGAGGTGACGTTCGACGCCGTGGCGTTACCGGGCAACCTCCAGATCAACGGCGGCGACGGCGACAACTCGGTGACGCTCGACAACGCCAGCACAGTGGCCAAGCGGGTAACGGTCCACAATGGCGAAGGGGATGACACCTTCGAATTGCTGGCCGGCTCGCGCATCGACCACAACGTCCTGCTGGTCAACGGCAACGGCGACAGCAGCACCCTCCTGGACAACTCGATCGTCCTGTGGGACCTGACGGTGCGGGCCCGCGACGGCGGGGACAGCCTGATCATTCAGAACGTCAGCCTGGTCAACCGCTTCGTGCGGGCCAACTTCGGCACCGGCGGCAGCACGACCGTCGTCGACGACTCGGGCATCACTGGCCGGCTGTTCGTCAACGCCGGCCCGGGCGGCGTCGATGCCGTCGACATCCTCAACGGCTCGATTCTCAGCCGGGGCGCCAGCCTGCGAACCGGCGGCCTGCTCTCGTTCATCGCCGACGACAGCCGGTTCGACGACAACGTCGACGCCCGCGGCAACGGCGGCCTGGCGGCCAGCCTGACCGGCGAATCGTACTTCGCGTTCCGGCTGGCCCTGACCGGCGGATCGACGTTCCCGAGCACGGTGGACCTCGACACGGTGACGGTGAACGGCCTGTTCTCGATCCGGACCGACGGCGGGGACGACACGGTGACGATCAACGACTCGACGTTCAACCGGCGGGCAACGATCCGGCTGGGCGGCGGCGACGATTCGCTGCTGGTCGAGCAACTCGGCGTGGTCCCCGGGGTGACGACGTTCAACGGGCCGTTCAGCTTCAGCGGCGGCGCCGGCGACGACACGGTCAGCCTGGGCGTGCCGGCCATCCCCGGCTCCCAGGTGGTGTTCAACGGCACGGCGTTCTTCAACGGCGGTGCGGGCGTCAACGTCCACACCCTGCCGGAGAACGCGCTCTACGCCGTGACGCCGGTGTTCAAGAACTTCTGACGGACTGCAGCCTCCCCCATGTTCCACGTGGAACATTGCCCGCCAGCAATGTTCCCTGTCGCGGCGTAGCCGCAACCAAAGAAGTGGAGGAGTGAAACGCAGAGGCCGCGAAGTCGCAGAGGCCGCAGAGGACGGGCGGGGCGCGTAGGCGGCTGCGGACGATTAGACAAGAGGCGTCGTTCCTACCGATAGGTGAGTGGTCAAACAACACCATTCGGAAAGGAGCGACGCCATGCAACAGTTTATACGGAAGTACGAGTCGGATGTCACCGGGGTTCTCAACGGCTGGGACCAGATGATGCTCCGCGGGACGCTTCGGGCGTTGGCCTGTCTGCCGGGAATGGAGGCGTTTCTGTGGCACGTGGGGGTTCTGCTCAAGGATTTCGGCCAGTTCGTCGAGGGGGTTTCGCGGCGTGTCCAACAGGCGTCGCTGGCCGTGGCCGAACAGAGCGGCCGGCCGATCCGGTATCTGCCATCGGGCGGGGTCCGCAAGGAAGATCTGGCCCGGCAGATCGCCGCTGCCGACGGCATCACCGAGGGGCTGATCTGTGTGCTTCGCTGTCTGGAGACGTGCATGAGTTACGCGGTTCGCGGGGACCGGGCCAGCCAGCGGCTGGTCCTCAAACCGGAACTGCGTAAGTGCCTGCACCTGTATCACTATTGGATGGACCCCGACTTCGGGCTGATGCATGCCCGGTTGATGACCTGGTTCCCGTTCACCATTTACGTCTGCGTCAACGGCCGATTGTGGTTGGCACGGCAGTTGGACCGGCTCGGCCTGGGTTATCGGCGAGCGGACAATTGCTTCACCCGGTTGGACGATCCGGCGGCCAGCCAGCAGATATTCGACCGCCTGCTGAAGTGGAATTGGCTTGGCTTCCTGAACGACATCGCCGACCAGATCAACCCGCTGCTGAGCCAGGTGCTGGCCGGGTATCGGACCGGCTACTACTGGTCGGCGTACGAGACCGAGTGGGCCAGCGACGTGATGTTCCGCTCGCCGGCCAAAGACGTGCCTATCGCCAAACTTACCGAACTGGCGGCCTGAAAATCTTTGCAGAATGCAAAGACTCTAGGGATCAGTGGCACGTGGAACATCACTCGTAGCCGCCAACCGCCGCCGCGACGGACAGCATCCCGCAAGTATGTGTCAGTATGCGGCAGTAACCAACCGCATCCCGCAGCATGCGACAGCAACCAACAGTATCCCACCGTACGCCGCAGCATTGCGTTACGTTCGCCGGCGCGACCCTCGCCAGTCTTGTTATCGTGATTGGTTTCCGCAGCCTCTCCGCTCACCGCTTCAGCACGATCGCGCTGGTCGGGCAGGCTTCGGCGCAGCGCTTCGCCAAGTCCCCCATCGCCTCGGCGAATGGGCCGCCCCAGGGGACCGCAACGCGGACGTTGAACCCCCGGCCGACGTAGGCCAGGCCGAGCTTGCCTTCGCGGTCAGCCGTGCGGCAGATTTCGACGCAGGCGCCGCACAGGATGCACTTGCCGGATTCGTAGATGACCAGCGGGTGCGAGGCGTCGCGCTCCATCGCCCGCCGCTCGCCCTTGAACCGGGCCGACTCGGCGCCCGTCCGCGTGGCCACGGCCCGCAGGCGGCAGAGGTGGTTATCCTCGCAGCCGCAGCCGAGGCAGCGGTCGGATTCGGACTTAGCCAGCTTGTCGTCGGTCACGCGAACGGTTCGCGGGCCGCCGTTGGCCGTCCGGGCCAACAGCATCGCGCGTTCCTCGTCCGCCAGTTTGCCGTAGCGGACGTTGTGCGGCAGCGCCAGGCCGACCACCGGCTGGCCGGTGACCAACTGGTGAATCGACTCCGCCGCGGCATGGCCGGTCGCGACGGCGCGAACGGCGAAGCCGCCGCCGGGGATCGCATCGCCGCAGGCGAACACGCCGGGCAGGTTCGTGACCAGCGTAGCGCGGTCGACCACCAAGCCCCGCGGGCTCGTCTCCAGCCCCTGCCCCGCCAGAAGTTCGCTGTCGATCGATCGCACGCTTGCGTTGATCAGCAGATTGCAGTCGAGCTTGCTCTTGCCCGCCTTGGTCGCAATGACCAGGTACAGCCGCAACGCCGGCTGGCGGACTTCCTCGATCGTCGTCTCGAAGAGGAACTTGATGCCGGCCGCCTGCGCCGCCTTGATCTGCCGGGCCTGAAGCGGCAGGTGGGCCTGCGGGCGTGGGCAGATCATGATGACACTGCCGGCCTTGCGCCGGCGGGCCGTCATCGCGGTCTCGACAGCCTCCTGCCCCGCGCCATAGACGATCACGTCGCACTCGATGTCGATCTTGCCGGCCGCCACGTCGCGCATGACCTCGCTGGCGGGCTTGGCCAACTCGCCGCCGGGGCACTCGATGCGTTTCCAGATCGGCGAGCCGACGGCGACCAGCACCGCATCGAACTCGCTGCGAAGTTGCAGGATCGACACGTCGCCGCCGAGGGCGACTCCCATGCGGAACTCCGCGCCGGCCCGGCGGATCGCGTCGATCTCGGCGTCCAGCAACACCGGCGGCAGCAACGCCTCATCGAAACTGAACCGCAACATGCCGCCGGGCTGCAACGCGGCATCGAACAGCGTCACCGCATGGCCGCGGCGAAGCAGCGAGGCCGCCGCCGCCAGGCCCGCAGGCCCCGTGCCGACGATGGCGACTTTCCCGGCGGAGGGCGCAACCGTCGGCGCGGGCGGCGGCGACTTCATCGCCCGTTCCGCCATGTAGCGGTGCAGGTCGGCGATGGCGACGGAACTATCGCGTTCGTGGCGGCGGCAGGCGTTCTCGCAGAATCGCGGGCAAACGCGCCCCAGCACGCCGGGCAGCACCAGGTCATCGGCCGCCAGGGCCGTAGCGGCGTCGAGGTTTCCCGCTGACAACTGCTCCATGAACGTCGGGGCGTGGAAGCGGGCCGGGCACCCAATCTCGCACGGCGCGACGCACTCGCCGAGGTGGTCCGACAGCAACAGTTCGACGGCCGTCCGCCGGGCCGCCAAGACTTCGGGCGTCTGCGTTTGCACGACCATGCCGTCGACGACCTTGGTCGCGCAGGCCGGCAGCAGGCGAGCCTGGCCCTCGACCTTCACGACGCAGACGTAGCACGTGGTAAGCGGTTCGAGGCCGGGCACAGTGCAGAGCGTGGGAATGTCGATGCCACGCGAGCGCGCCGCTTCGAGCACGGTGGTCCCCGCGGACACGTCGAGCGTCTGGTTGTCGATCGTCAACTTGGGCATTTGCCTCGACCGATCCCTCTCTGGACTTCCTGCGCCCGGCGACGGGGCCGAGGACGGCCCGGCTCGCTGGGGTCTGTTCTACTCCACCCGGATCGCGTCCTCCGGGCACGCCAAAACGCACATGTGGCAGCACGTACACTTGCTCATGTCGATCCAGTGCCGCTGGTGCGGCCGCGCCTCGATCGCGTCTACGGGGCAGACCTGGGCACAAATCGTGCAGCCGATGCAATCGTCAGTCACGCGATAGTCAACCAGCGACATGCACCGGCCCGCGGGGCACTTGCCCGCGATGTGGGCCTCGTACTCGTGGCGGAAATACTTCAGCGTCGTCAGCACCGGGTTCGGCGCCGTCTGGCCCAGGCCGCACAGGCTGGTCGACTTCACCTGGTGCGCCAGCGTTTCAAGCTCGACCAGGTCCTCCGCCTTTCCGTGCCCATTCACGATGCGATTGAGAATCTCCAGCATCCGCTTGGTGCCGATGCGGCAGAACGTGCATCGGCCGCAGGATTCGTTCTCGGTGAACTGGAGGAAGTAGCGGGCGATGTCCACCATGCAGTCGCTGTCGTCGAGCACCACCAGGCCGCCGGAGCCCATGATCGCGCCCAGGCCGGTCAACGCTTCGTAGTCGATCGGCGTGTCCGCGAGTTCCGCCGGGATGCACCCGCCGCTCGGGCCGCCGATCTGCACGGCAGCAAGCCGCCGGCCGTCCTTGATGCCCCCGCCGATCTGCTCGACGATCGTGCGGATGGTGGTGCCCATGGGCACCTCGATCAGGCCGCCGCGATTGATCTTGCCCGTCAGCGAGAAGACTTTCGTGCCCTTGCTCGACGCCGTGCCGATGGCTGCGAACGCCGCCGCCCCATCGCGAATGATCGCCGGCGTCAGCGCGAGCGTCTCGACGTTGTTCACCAGCGTCGGACAGCCGAACAGGCCGGACTCGGCCGGATATGGCGGGCGGATTCTCGGCGTGCCGCGCCGGCCCTCGATGCTGGCGATCAGCGCCGTCTCTTCGCCGCAGACGAACGCCCCGCTGCCCTGGCGGATGGAGACCTTCAACCGGCCGAGGCACCCGGCGGCGGTCGCGGCGGCAATCGCCAAGCCGACGCGCTCGACCGCCAGCGGGTATTCCTGGCGGATGTAGAAGATGGCCTCATCGGCTCCGACGGCGTGGGCGGCGATCGCCAGCCCCTCCAGCACGCGGTGCGGATAGGCCTCCAGCAACATGCGGTCCATGAACGCGCCGGGGTCACCTTCGTCGCCATTGCAGATGACGTATTTCGGACCGGCCGGCTGGACGCGGACGATCGACCACTTTCGGCCGGTCGGGAATCCCGCGCCGCCCCGCCCGCGCAGGCCGGACTGCGTAATCTCGTCGATCACCTGCTCCGGCGTGAGCTTGCTCAGCACGCGGTCCAACGCCTCGTAGCCGCCGAAGCGGCGATACTCGGCGATGTCGGTCGGGTCCATCTGCCCGGCGTAGGCGGTGGCGATGCGGACTTGCGGGCCGAGGAACTCAGCCGGAGCGCCGGTAGCCGGGTCGAGCGCGAACCCGTTCACCTTCTGCCAGGCTTCGTCACGAGTCAGCTTGCTCCACGCCCGGCCGACCGTATAGACGGGGCTTCGCCGCTTCACGTGCCGTTCGAGAATCGCCGGCACGATCGCCGGCGTCACGTTGCCGTAGACCGCCCGCCGCCCGCCCGGCTCGATCACCTCGATCAGCGGCACGCGGTGGCACATGCCGACGCAGCCGGCCTGGCGAACGGTCGCGTTCGCACCCATAGCCGCAATCGTCCGCAGCAGCGCGTCGTAGACCTCCCGGCTGCCCGACGCAACGCAGCAGGAGCCCAGGCCGATGCGAATCTCGATGCCAGGCCGGCGGCTCATGCGTCCACCTCCTCCGTGTGATGCTGCTTGTCGTCGAGCACGGAGTCATGGCTGGGCGGCGGCGTGATATGCCGCTTCTGTGCCTTCGACGCCGGCGTGTAGGTATCCAGCGTCTTCGGGGCGGTCTCTGCCGTCAGGTGGCCGAACGTTGTCTCGTCGATCTGCATCACCGGCGCGAGGCTGCAACAGCCGATGCACGCGACCTCCTGCACGGTGAACCGCTTCGCCGCATCGGTGTCGGCCTCGCCGGTCAGCCCCAGGTACAGCCGCACCGCGTCGCTGACCCGCTTGGCGCCGGCCACGTGGCAGGCCGTGCCGCAGCAGACCTTCACCAGGTGCTTGCCGATCGGCGCCAGGCGGAAATGGTTGTAGAACGTCGCCAAACCGATCAGTTCGGCCATCGGCACGCCGGTCAGTTCGGCCACGCGGACGATCGCGGGATACGGCAGGTAGCGGTGGCGGGCCTGGATCGCCTGGAGGATCGGCAGCGCCGCGTCGCCAGTCTTGCCGTTGGCGGCGACGATCTGCTCGATGTAGCCCAGGTCGAGCGTCTCGTCGTGCCGATGCACGATCCGCCCGGGGATCGGCGAACGCTCGATCGGCACGGGCCGCTGGCTCGGCGGCGGCAGGATGGCCGTGGCCGGCATCGCGCCGGCCGGCAGGGGCAGCCAACGCGCCTGGCGCTCCAGCGGGCAGGCCTCGTAGCAGCGGGCGCAGGCCAGGCAACTCGACTTGACGGCTGCGTGGTTCTCGATCGCGCCCAACGGACAGGCATCGTTGCACAGTTCGCAGTCGATGCACTTGTCGGGCATCACCGTGACTTTCTTCCACGACACCCGCGAGCACACGCCCAGGATCGCGCCGTAGGGACAGATCCAGCGGCAATACGGCCGGCCGATGAACACCGCCATCGCCAGCAGCACGCCGGTAATGATCCACAGCCACCACGGCCCGGAGAAGTGAAACGCATTCGCCCAGTGGTGGGCCAGCACCTGCCGCCCGTCCACCAAACGGAACACGTTCACGAACGGGTCGAACCGGCAGATGATGAAGTCGCGCGTAACGGTGAAGTTCCGGCCTGCCAGGTGCAGCCCGCCGACGACGAAGTAGATGGCTGTGCCCAGGTACAGCCATCGGCCCCAGCGAAGGACCTTGTCCAACTTCAGCGGCACAGCCACCGGCTTGCGGAGCAGCAGGTCCTGGAGTGCTCCAAGCGGGCAGGCGCCGCCGCAGAACACCCGGCCGAACAGCAGCGCCGCGATGATCGGCAGCAGGAAAACGGCTGTGACCACAATGGAGATCGTGTAGCCGGGCTCGACCAGCGAATAGACGACGTTCTGAATCGCGCCGATCGGACAGACGCAGCCGGCGCGGTAGAAGCCGAAATACAGCAGCGTCGCGATGAGAACCAGCGTCAGGCCGAGCCGATGCCGGAACCGCAGGATGACCCAGGTGGCCAGCAGCAGCGCGCCGGCGAGCACCGCGACGTCGATCGCCCTCATGCTCGCGCTGCGCGGCTCGGGGTACGTGGGGGTGGGCTTGTTGTAGGGCTCTTGGCCGGGCTCGAGGCCGCGGTTGATCTCCTCGGCCGACTGGGCGTCGCGCTTCTGGGCCTCCGCCTCACGCGGCAGAACTGCGGCGGTCACGATGAAGGCGAGCAGCACCGCGATCAGCCGCCCGCCGCTTCGCCGTTTGTGGAGTGCGGTAGCGCAGCTACCGCTTTGGCGAGCAGCCATGCTTCGGCGACCCTCCACAGCGGGAGCTGCGCTCCCGCACTCCACAAAAAGACATTCTTGGCCGTGGGTCACGCGCGGCCCTCGCTGGACGACGGGGTGAACGGATTCGGACCGCACGGCAGACTCGCGGACTTCTTGTCGGGCTCAGCCGGGCGCGCCGTGCGGCTCGGCCAAGTCTTGCGAACATCGTCGCGGTAGAAGGCGCCCTGGTAGACCTGCTCGCGGGCGGCGGGCTTCTGGGCCGCAACCTTCGCCGCGGCGGCCGCGACGCGAGCCTTCGGCGCCGGGCACGCCCGGGCGATCCCGCACTCGTTGCAGTTCACGCACAGGTTGCGCCGGACCTCCAGCCGCAGCGAGCCGTTTCCCTGGCCGGGGTTGCCGCACTCGACCACGCACTTACCGCAGCCGGTACACTTGGCCTCGTCGATCACGTACTCGTAGAAGTTGTTCTTCGGATCGCTCTTGTCAAAGTAGCCGACCGGCCGGCGAATCAGGGCATCGAACGGGCAGACCCGACCCATCGGCGTGTCGTAGTTGTGGATGTTCTTCGGCGTGTTGTTGGGGTCCTTCGGGCTGTTCACGTCGTGGTAGCCGGGGCAGATGCGGCAATAGCCGCACTGCGTGAAGTCGTTGACCGCCTTGACGGCTGAGAGCTTCAGCACGCACTGCGTGCTGCACTTCGACAGGCCTTTGAAATCCTTGTTCAGCGCCGCGCAGCCGTCGCACACGCTCGGGTCGAGCTGCCAGACCTTGTCGCTGTCCCGGCTGATGACCAGCCTGGTGGCGACGCCGCCGACGGCAAGCAGGCCGGCGATGCGGCCACAAGTGCTGAGAAACTGTCGACGCGAACTAACGTCCTCACTCATGCGAGTTCAACTCCGCGGGGGTCCACTCGACGGGTCTTGTAATGCGGGTGTCGCCCAGGTCTGCCGGGGGAGGGACCAGGCTGTGTCCGGACTCCGAGACAACATAGGCGCCCAACACATTCCTCAACTGGCTTCGGGCAGCCGCATCCATTGTATCAAACACGCCGACGGTGATGAACGGAATCGGGCCTGTGCGGGCGATCTCCCGCACCCGCGGCATCTCGACCGCCTCCAGTGTGCCGTAAAGGTACGCGTAACTGCTGAGCACGGCGGCGTCGGTTTCGCCCTCCTTCACCGCCAGCGCCGCCGACAGACAGGTCGCCTTGCGGACGAACTCCGGCTTGACACCCGAGGCAGCCAACATCCTGCGGATCGTAAATGATTTCTCGTAGGAATCCGGATCGCCGATCGCCAGCCGCTTGCCGGCAAGGCCCTTCAACGTCTTGATCGGCGAATCCGCGCGGACGAAGATGATCCCCTCCAGCCGGTCGGGCCCGCTGGTCACCGGCATCGACAGGTCGGCCAGGCGTTCGAGCTTTCTGCGTGCTGCCCGCGCCGCCAGCAGCGCCGGCCAGGCCTTGCAGATCACGCCGTTCAACTCGCCAGCCCTCGCGGCCGCGATCAACAGCGGCTCGGTAGCGAAATACCGCAGTTCGATCCGCCGGCCCGTGGCCTTGCCGATTCCCTTGACCAGCCCATCGTAACTACGATAGTGGCCCTTGCCGACGCACGGCGAGCCGGTCTTGTCGCAGAACGGGTCGTTTACGCCGAACACGATGGGACGCGAGTCGGGCTGCGACGTTGCACCACAGCAACTGCCGCCTCCGCCGGACTCGGATTCCGCCTGCTTCTTGCACGCGGTTGCGAAGAGAGCAAGCGACAGCCCGGCAAGCAGGAGACTGCCGCGCAGCGTCAGCGCACCATACCGAAATCCGAGATCCGAAATCCGAAATCGCATGCTATTTCTTCGCCTTGAACCGCCGGATCAGCTTCGCCTCGCTGTCGGCCACGTAGATTCGCCCGTCCGCATCGACCGCCACTTCCATTCGCCGATTGTTCGCGTTGAAGTTCTCCGCGGCGATCAACGCGAGCATCTTGCCCGACAGGTCGTAAACCTTCACCCGCGGCGGGCCCTTCTCGGCCGTCACAATCCCCGGCCCGGTCCGGCCGACCGTGCTCAGCGGAAACACCGCCACGTTAATCGGATTGCAGCAACCGGTGAAACCATCCGCGGCCCGTTCATCGAACCGGCCCCACTGCGTCACCAGCTTGCCGTCGAGGCTGTAGACTTGCACCGAGTGCCGCCCGGGGTGAGCCATCAGCACCTGCCCTGTCGGCAGGGCCGCGAAATCCAGCACGTCGTTCGGGACGATCACCCGCGGCGGCGGCTTGCCAAGCTCGACCTGGGCCGTGGGGATTTCCTTGCCCAACTCGACGCCGGTCGCAAGATCGCACCGCAAGAGCTTCTTCGCGGTCGCGTCGGCACAGACGATTTCATCGCCGACAACTTCGATGGCGGTCACCCGGCCGAGCTTCGTGTCGCCAATCTTGAACGCCCGCTGGTAGGTGCCCGTTGGCTGACGGACATACTTCTCCGCGCGGCCGGTCTCGCCGGCGTAGATCGCCCCGTCGGCGTCGACGCCGAGGCTGACCAACTGTCGGCCATTGGTCGAGAACTGCCGAAGCTTCTTGCCGGTGGCGCAGTCGAAGCCCTGGATGTTGGCAGAGTTTACGGCCGCCGCATAAAGCAGGCCGGCC
>JAQTVL010000010.1 GCA_028706835.1 Phycisphaerae bacterium
CAAACCGGTGGACTTTCGCACCCTGATCGACGTGGTCACCTCGATCCGGAACTTCTGGTTCACCGTGGTCAAACTGCCCGTCAACGGCGACTGAAGATTGTGCGCCGTCGCGCCCCCCGGTATGATCTGACCTCCTTCATTCGGGAGGTCAACCATGGTCGATTCGCGCGAACGAACCCTCATCCGCGATCTGGCCAAGCGCGTCGCCGAGGTCGCCGCACTGCCCGTCCAGGAGCAGCGGCGCGAATTGTGGCGACGGCACAACCGCCTGGAACGCGTCCGCCCCATGATCCTCGTCTTCCCCGAGGGCGCGTGGCAGGAATTGATGCCGGACGCGGCGCTGCAATGCCGCGACGAGCAGATGCGCGGCATCGAGCGGGAACTCCGCCGGCGACTCTACTACCACGACCACGACCTCGGCGACGCCCCCATCGCCGGCGACATCACCGTCGGCAAGGCCATCGGCAACAGCGGCTGGCGCCTCGAAGCCAAACAGATTCCCAGCACCACCCGGCGTGGGGCCTGGGCGTTCGACCCGGTCCTCAAGACCGCGACCGACCTGAAGAAGCTCCGCCTTCCGGTGATAACACACGACGAGAAGAAGACGGCCGAGCGGCTCGCCTTCCACACCGAGTTGCTCGGCGACATCCTGCCGATCCGGCTGGTCGGCGTCACGACCATCAGCTTCCACCTGATGCGGATCTACACCCAGTTCCGGGGCCTGCTCGAAGCGATGATGGACATGGCTGAGCAGCCCAGCCTGATCCACGACGCGATGGCGATCCTGGAGGCGGGCCACCACGGGATCATCAAGCAGTACCTTCAGCTCGGCCTGCTGTCCCTGAACAACGACGACAGCTACCAGAACAGCGGCGGCGTGAGCTTCTCGACCGAATTGCCCCGGCCCGGCTGCGACCCGAAGCGCCCCCGGCTGTGCGACCTGTGGGCGTCCGCGGAGAGCCAGGAACTGGCGGGGGTATCGCCGGCCATGCACGACGAGTTCGCCCTCCAGTACGAGCGCCGCCTGCTGGCGCCGTTCGGCCTGACCGGCTACGGCTGCTGCGAGGACCTGACGGCCAAGCTGGACCTGGTGTGCGCGGTGCCGAACATGCGCCGGATTTCGATCTCGCCGTTCGCGGATGTCGACAAGTGCGCCCCGCGACTCGGCGACAAGTTCATCTTCTCGTGGAAACCGCACCCCGCGCACGTTGGCGGCGCGTTCGACCCGGAGTTGATCCGCCGCTACATCCGCCACACGCTGGACGTCACCCGCGGCTGCGTGCTCGAGATGATCCTCAAGGACACCCACACCTGCCACGGACACCCCGAGCGATTCGACACGTGGTGCCAAATCGCGCGGGAACTGGTGGCGGAATACGCGGTGTAGCGCGCCACGTCGCAACGCAGCAGTGAAAAAAGCCCAGGGATTGCTATCCCTGGGCATTATTCGGATCGCATGACAACAATCGTCGTCATTTCTCCGCGGGCGTGAACTTCATCGCCGCCGAGTTGATGCAGAATCGCTTGCGCGTCGGCGCCGGCCCGTCGTCGAACACGTGACCGAGGTGGGCGCCGCACTTGCTGCAATCCACCTCCGTCCGCACCATCCCATGGCTGCGGTCTTCCTTCGTCGCCACCGCACGCTCGCTGGCGGGCGATGTGTAGCTCGGCCAGCCGGACCCGGAATCGAACTTGGCTTGCGAGTCGAACAGCAGTTGCCCGCAGACCACGCAATAGTACCGGCCCGCCCGATGCTCGTTCCAGTACTTGCCCGTGAACGGCGGCTCCGTCCCGCACTGCTGCGTCACCTGATACTCTTCGGGCGATAGTTTCGCCCGAAGGTCCTTGTCATCCAGTCGCGTCATCCCAACCTCCCCCGCCCGGTCGGCCTGGGTAGCGGCGGCGGAACTCGGTCGGCTATCTCGACCCGGCGAACATCCAGGCGGCACGGCAAGTGCAGCCAGAAACGTCATCCTCCACAATCGCATTACTAACGCCTCCTGCATAACCATAGGCGTCCGGGCGCGAAATGTCGCCGTACGATTACCCATCTTACCACGAGCGGTTCGTCGATTCACCGCACGAATATTTGACCATCCCCCGACTGCGATGTATATTTACCGGATTGTAAAACTCCCGGCCTGAACCATTAGGAACGTAATGTTACACCCGACCCGGGCAGCCTGCGGCAAAATCAACACGGATTTCACGGATTGCACGGTTCGGATTCTGATTAGAGGAAGACAGTGCAATCCGTGAAATCCGTGTTAATGCCGACGGTTCGGCTTCGAGGTTGGCGTGGCGAGATATGACGATGCGATCCTTCGCCAAGTTCAGCAAGCCATTGATATTGTTGAACTTATAGGCGAAAGGGTATCGCTTAAACAATCCGGAAAGGACCTTAAGGGGCTCTGCCCGTTTCACGCGGACAAGAACCCGTCGATGTATGTGAGCCCCAGCAAGCAGATATTCAAGTGCTTTGCCTGTGGCGCGGGCGGGGACGTCTTCAAATACATCCAGTTGGCTGACCGCGTCGAGTTTCCGGAGGCCGTCCGGATTCTGGCTGGCCGTGCCAACATCGAACTGCCCGAGCCCGGCCGGGGCGGCGAAGGCCCGACCGGGCCGAACAAGTCCGCTCTGGCGGAGGTGAACAAGTGGGCCGCCCGAAAGTTCCGCTCCTGGATGCTTGAACCGGCGGGCGAGGCGGCTCGTAAGTACTACGGCCGACGCGGCTTTACGGAGCAGACCATCCAGCGATTCGGCCTGGGCTACGCCCCGCCGGGCTGGGACAACCTGATCGCGGCGGCCCGGAAGGACCGGATCGAGTTGCCGCTGCTGGTGGCGGCCGGCCTGGCCCACCAGTCGCAAAAGCCCGGCCATGAAGGCAGCCATTACGACGCCTTCCGCGACCGCGTGATGTTCCCGATCATGGACGCCAGTGAGCGCGTGATCGGCTTCGGCGGACGGACACTTGGCGACGATACGCCGAAGTACCTGAACACGGCGGAGACGCCGTTGTTCAACAAACGGCGAGAATTGTATGGTTTACGGTGGGGCCGTCATGCGGTCACTGCGACCGAAACGGTTGTCATCGTCGAGGGTTATACCGACGTGATCATGGCCCACCAAGCGGGCTTTGAAAACGTCGTCGCGACGCTCGGAACGGCCCTGACCGACGATCACGTGCGGATCCTCGGCCGGCTGGCCAAGCGAATCGTGCTGATCTACGACGCCGACGAGGCCGGCATCAAGGCCTCGGACCGGGCGTTGGAGTTGTTCCTGGCCGCCGGCGTGGACCTGGCCATCGGCATGATGCCCGAGGGCCTCGACCCGTGCGACGCGATCGTCGCCGGGGGCCCGAAGGTTTTCGCCGATGCCGTCGCCGCCGCGATCGACGCCCTGGAGTTCAAGTGGCAGACGGTCAGTCGGCAATTCGCCGCCGCGGACGGCACCGCTGACCGCCGGGCCGCGGTCGAGGCTATGATCACCACGCTGGCGGGCATGGCCGGTTATGCGAACCTCGACCCGATCCGGCGGGGTTTGATGCTGGATCGCCTGGCGACGCTGTCGGGCGCGTCCGGCGAGGAGTTGAATCGCCTGCTGTCGCGCCAGGTGCAGCGTCGCCGCCCGACCCCGGCCGCCCCGGAGGGTCCGAGCCAGGCCCAGACGCCGGATCGGGAAAGCCGGGCGATCGACATCGCCCTGGCACAGATTCTGGGCGTGTTGCTGGCAGAGCCGAGCTACTACCACTCGATCCGCCAGTCGATCGGCCCGACGGATTTTGTCGACCCGAATGTGCGGGCGCTGGCCGAGCCGGTCTTCGAGTTGGGACGTGGCGGTGAACTCAGCCTGACCGCATTGCTGCGGAAGGTCGAGTCCCCGCAGTTGGCGAATTTGGCGACGGACCTGGCGGAACGGGTCACCAGGATGGGCGTGTCGAAGGTGTTTGAAGGCGCGGTAGCTGAAGTCGAGCGACACCGGCATTTGACGACGACTCAGGAACTGGTCGCGCCGGCTCGCAGTCGCAAGTTGACCGACGACGAGTTGCGGTCGCTGGCAAAGAAGCCCAGAGACCCGCGCAACCCGTCGCCCTTCTAGCTCTCTGTGCTCTCTGTGATGAACCGGAGTTGTTGACGGGGGTTTTCGATAAGGAACGGAGCTGATGGCAGAAACCGCAAAAGACACTGTGGTCGACCCGCAGGTGCAGGAACTGATCGACCTCGGCCGCTCCCGCGGCTACCTGACGTGGGAGGAACTCAACGATCGCCTGCCCGACGATTCGGTCGCGCCGGAGAAGCTCGACCAGTTGCTGCTCACGCTCGACGAAGCCGGCGTGGAACTGGTCGACCAGGACGAGGTGAAGCGCCTCGGCCTCGGCGGCGAGCCGGACGGCGACGTGGAACTCGTCGACGCACCGGACCTGACGATCGAAGTCGAGGAGCCGGTCGACGCTGAAGAGCTGTCCGGCGCCGCCCAGCGAAACATCGACGACCCGGTTCGCATGTACCTCACGCAGATGGGCGAAATCCCGCTGCTGACCCGCGAGCAGGAAATCGCACTCGCCAAGCGGATCGAGCTGACCCGCATGGCCTTCCGCCGCAAGGTGCTCGAAAGCGATTACTGCCTGCGCGAAGGCGTCGGCATCCTTAAGCGCGTGCAGACCGGAGAACTCCCCTTCGACCGCACGATGAAGATCTCCACCATGGAGAACATGGCCAAGCAGACGATCACCCGCCGCCTGCCGACCAATATCGGCACCGTCGAGAAGATCATCGACAACAACCAGAAGGACTGGGACCGCCTGGCCGACGGCTCCCTGGAAGGGCTCGCCGCCAAGGACGTCGTCAAGCGGATGCGCACCCGCCGCCGCAAGGCCGTCACGCTGCTCGAAGAGTTGTCGCTTCGGACCAGCAAGATACAGCCGATGATGAAGAAGCTGGTCGGCATCGCCAACAAGATCGCCGAGTGCGAGCGGAACCTGGCGGAGGCCGACGGCCAGAAGCTCGCGCCCGAGGACCGGGCCGCCATCCACGACGAGATCGCCGGGCTGTGCGCCCTGGTGCTCGAATCGAACGACGAGCTGAAGCGCCGCGTCGACACCGTCCAGCGAGTGTTCGCCGAGTACGAGAAGGCGAAGCGCGAGCTGTCCGGCGGCAACCTTCGGCTGGTCGTCTCGATCGCCAAGAAATACCGCAACCGCGGGCTGCACTTCCTGGACATCATCCAGGAGGGCAACACCGGCCTGATGCGGGCGGTCGACAAGTACGAGTACCGCCGCGGCTACAAGTTCTCCACCTACGCCACCTGGTGGATTCGCCAGGCGATCACCCGGGCCATCGCCGATCATGCCCGCACCTTCCGCATTCCGGTACACATGATCGAGACGATGAGCAAGCTGCGGAACATCAGCAAGAAGCTGCTCCAGGAGCTTGGCCGGGAGCCGACGATCGAGGAGATCGCCGACGCCGCGCGGATGAGCGTCTCGGAGGCCCGGCGGGTGATGAAGATTTCTCGCCACCCGATCAGCCTGGACCGCCCGGTCGGCGAGAGCGAGGACTCCTACTTCGGCGATTTCATCGAGGACGAAGCGGCCGAGAATCCCAGCGAAACCGCCAACCAGGAGATGCTCCGCGACCGCATCGAGCAGGTGCTCCGCACGCTGACCTACCGCGAGCGCGAGATCATCAAGCTCCGCTACGGCATCGGCGACGGATACACCTACACGCTCGAAGAGGTCGGCCGAATTTTTAAAGTCACCCGTGAGCGAGTGCGGCAAGTGGAGGCGAAGGCGATTCGGAAACTCCAGCACCCCGTTCGGGCCCGCAAGCTCGACGGCTTCCTGGACGCCCGGACGCGGTCCCTGGTCTGACTCCGCACGCCCCAACTCGCAGAACCCGGCTGATGCGAAACCAGCCTGCTGTAACGTAATCGCAACTCCCCGTCGCCCCGCGCGACGGGGAGTTTTTGTTGGGGCACGCTCCGTCGTGCTCGGGGGATTGTCGGACAATTCCCCCTTCTGGTCCGCGACACCCGTTTAGCCGCACGACCGAAGGTCGGCGCTCGGCCCGCACGCCAACCTATCTCGCCGTGAAATCGCCCACGATTACTGCTATACTCCGCCCGTGATTCTTGGCCGACGGACCAATCCGGTTCGACGCGTTACCCGCGAACTTGCCGCCGGGCCAGAGCCCGTTTGCGCGATGGAATCGTTCCTCGGGGCCGACGCGGCCGAACGCAACAGCCTCGTGCTCGATACCGCACGCGGCCCCGATGCGTGGAACCGATTCAGCTATCTCGCTGACACGCCTGCCTGGGCGCTCTCGACGCACCCGGCAACCCCAAACGATCGCCCAGTCCGCGAACTGGCCGACCTCCGACCCGCATTGGCGGAGGTCACGCTCGATGACCGCGACCAGCCGAGCGACGGGCGATTCGTCGGCGGGTATGCGGGCTATCTGTCGTATGAGCTCGGGGCCGCGTTGGAGGGTGTGCAAGCGGCGCAGGCCGACGATATTCCCCTGCCCCGAATGCGGTGGGCGTTCTACGACGCCGTGGCCTGTTACGACCATCTGCGCAGCCGATGGGAACTGTCAGCCCTGCTGCTCGACGGCGAACTCGCCGCCGAACGGAAACTCGAAGCGCTGGCTGACCGCATCCGTTCTGCTCGGCGCGCGGTGACTGCCCCTGTCCCCGACCCTCCCCCCAAGGGGAGGGAGATCACCGCCGCGTCCGACTTCACCCGGGCGCAGTATGAACGGATGGTTCGCCGCGCGAAGGACTACGTTGCCGCCGGTGACATCTACCAGGTCAACCTCGCGCAGCGATTCACCTGGCCCCGGCCGGACGACGATGCCTTTGCCGGCCGGCTCTTTCGGCTATTCCACGACCGCCACCCCGCGAACTACGCGGCCTTCCTCGCCTGGCGCGACGCCGACGGGCGCGACCAGGCGATCTGCTCAGCCAGCCCGGAGCTGTTCCTTTCGCTGCACGCCGGGCGCGTCGTCACCCGGCCGATCAAGGGCACGCGGAGCCGGTCCCCGGATGCGGTCGCCGACCGCGCCGCAGCCGCCGCCCTGCTCGACAGCGAGAAGGACGCCGCCGAACTGGCGATGATCGTCGACCTGGAGCGAAACGACCTCGGCCGGGTCTGCCGCTGCGGCTCCATCCGCGTCGAGCAGCCCCGGGTGCTGGAGAGCTTCGCGCATGTGCATCACACTGTCGCCACGATCGGCGGCGAACTGGCGGCTGGGCGCGATCGCGTCGACCTCATCGAAGCCACGTTCCCCGGCGGATCGATTACCGGGGCACCCAAGATTCGCGCGATGCAGATCATTGCCGAACTCGAACCCGTCACCCGCTCCGCATACTGCGGCGCGATCGGCTGGCTGGCCGTCGACGGATCGGCTGGGCTGAACATCGCGATCCGCACAGCCATCGTCGCCGGCGATCGCGTCTTTCTGCACGTCGGCGGCGGGATCGTCGCCGATTCCGAACCGGCGGCGGAATACCAGGAAACGCTCGACAAGGCGCAGGGCCTCGCCCAGCCGATCGACCTGCTCTGTGGCGCTGGGCAGGCGACCGCCACGCCACATCCGATTTCATAGGGACTGTCATGGCACTACGTGTCTACCTCAACGGCGAGATCGTCGACGACGACAAGGCGTTCATCAGCGCATCCGACGGCGGGCTGCTCCACAGCATCGGCCTGTTCGAGACCGTCCGCGTTTACGGCGGCGTCGTCTTTCGGCTGGACGAGCACATCGCCCGGATGATGCGGTCAGCCGAGCGTCTGGACCTGACGCTCCGGCAGTCGGCGGACGACATTCGCCAGGCTGCGGCCGCCGTGATCGAGGCGAACGAGTTGCGCGACGGGCGGATGCGAATCACGGTCACACGCGGGCCGGTCGGCGTCGACGCGGAAGACCTTCGGTCGACGCTGCTGGTCACCTGCGCCGGCGAAGTCGGCTACCCGCCCGCCTACTACGAGAAGGGCATGTCGGTCGCGATCGCCGCGGCCCGCGTCAATCCCGCGGACCTCATCGCCGGCCACAAGACACTGAACTACTGGCCGAGGCTCCTCACCCTCCAGGCCGCCCGCCAGCAGCACTGCGGCGAGGCGCTCTGGCTGACCATCGACAACCGGCTGGCCGAGGGCTGCATCAGCAACGTGTTCCTCGTCACCGACGGTCGCGTGCGGACGCCCGCACTCGACACGCCGGTGCTTGCCGGCGTGACCCGGGCCGCGGTGCTCGAATGCTGCGAGGCAGACGACATCCCGGTGGCTGAAACCGCCTTGGGCCGCGACGACCTCAACGCCGCCGAAGAAGTGTTCCTGACCAACTCGCTGATGGAAGTCATGCCGGTCGTGCTGGTCGACCGCCGCACGGTCGGCAACGGCAAGCCCGGCCAAACGACGCAGCGCGTCGCACAACTCTTCCACGCCCTCGTTGCGAAGGAGACCGCACGGTGATCCTCCGCCAGCTTTGCCAACTGTTCGAGAAGATCGCCCCGCCCAACCTCTCGGCTGACTGGGACAACAACGGCCTGCTGGTCGGCGATCCCGAAGCCGACGTAACGAGCGTGCTGCTGGCGATCGACTTCACGCGGGACGTCCTGGCCGAGGCGATCGCACAGGCGGCGGAACTCGTCCTCTGTTACCACCCGCCGATCTTCAAGCCGCTGCGGAACGTGGTGGCTGACGAACTCAGCCCGGCGGGGCGCGTGTTCGCCGCGATTCGCAGCCGCATCGCGCTCTACGCCATGCACACAACGCTGGACGCCGCAGCCGGCGGCACAAACGACGCCCTGGCCGAGGTGCTCGGACTGCGTGACGCCCGTCCGCTGGCGCCCCAGCAGGGCGACGGCGCCCGCTACAAACTCGTCACGTTCGTTCCACAGGAGGCGGTGGAGCGCGTCGCGAACGCGATCTTCGCCGCCGGCGGCGGACAGATCGGCGACTATTCCCGATGCAGTTTCCGCATCGCCGGCACCGGCACGTTCCTGGGGGGCGACACGACGCATCCGGCCGTTGGCCAAGCGGGGAACTTCGAGAAGGTCGACGAAGTCCGCCTGGAAGTCGAACTGCCCGCCGCCCGCGCCGCGCACGTTGTCGCTGCCCTCCGGCAATCGCATCCGTACGAAACCGCCGCGTTCGACCTGATCCCGCTGGTCGATCTTGACGAGCGTGTCGGCCTGGGGCGGATCGGCTCGGTCGCATCTCCTGCTCCGCTCGCGGAAATGGTCGAGCGGATCAAGCGCGGCCTGGGCGTGGAGGCGGTGTGGCTGGCGGCGCCGGCGGACGACGCGCCCGTGGTCTCCACCGCAGCCTGTTGCGCGGGCAGTTGCGGCGAACTGTATCGCCGGGCATTGGCCGGCGGCGCGCAGCTCTACCTGACCGGCGAGTTCCGCCATCACGACGCGATTGAAGCCGCCCGCGCAGGGATGGCAGTCGTCGCCGTGCGGCACTCGGTCAGCGAACGCCTGGTGCTCGCCCGCCTGGCCAAGCGCATCGCCGACACCGCGCCGGGGCTGACGCTGCGAGTCAGCGAGTCCGACGCCGATCCCTTCCGCTGGGCATAGGTGCCAACACCAGGGAGTCTCTTGCTCGATCTTCCAGGCAAACTCGTCACTCGATACTGGCTGCCAGTTCTGGCCGTCTGGGCGGCGCTGCTTGCCTTCATGCTTGTATTCGCACCGAGAATTCAGGCTGACAGCGACGACAGCACCTTCCTGCCCGACGGCGTTCCGAGCCGCGTGGCGGTGCAGCAGATCGAAGACTCGTTCGACAACCCGCCCGCGCTGTCGGTGGCCGCAGTCCTCGTCGAACGGCCCGGCGGCCTGACCGGCATGCCCGCGCTGGCTGCATCCACGCAGCCCGCAGAGCCGACGGGCGATTGGGCCTACCTCGTCCGCTTGTCCCAGCGAATCCAGGCATCCGCAGCCGGCGAGGGCTGGGGCGTGCTCAGCCCCGCCGACCCGAAAAGGCCGTTTCTGCGCGGCAGCCTTGTCAGCCCGGACAGCCAGGCCGCCGTCATCCGAGTTGATCTGCCGCAGGGCTTCGTCGCACAAAGGTCGACTGAGGCCGTCGACCGCCTGTTGCGCTACATGAAGGACGCCCAGCCGCCGCCGGGCCTGGATGTCGCCCTGAGCGGCTCGGCCAGCTACGGACGCGACTACTTCCTCGCAACGCAGACCAGCCTGGGCCGAACCACAGTGGTCTCGATCATCGCCGTGATCGTCATTCTGCTGCTGACGTATCGCGCGGTGCTCGCAGCCGCCATCTCGCTGCTCACCGTGACAGCCGCGGTCATCATCTCGGTGTCGATCCTGGCCATCGGCAGCCATCACGGCTGGTCGGTCTCGCTGATCGTCGAGTTGTTCACGATCGTGATCGGCTACGGCGCGGGCGTGGACTTCTCGCTGTTCTTCCTGTCGCGCTACCACGAGGAACTTGGCCATTGCCCCCCACCCGTCACGCGCGGCCACTGCCGCGACGCAATCATCCGCGCCCTCGTCGGCACGACGCCGGCGATCATCGCGTCCGCCGGCACGGTGGCCGCCGGCCTCGCGCTTATGTACGTCGCGACGTTCAAGGTCTTTCGCACCGCCGGGCCGGCGGTGGCGATCAGCGTGGTCATCTCCTGCTTGGCCAGCCTGACGCTCACCCCCGTGCTCGCCTACGTGATGGGCCCGCAGACCTTCTGGCCCCGGCGAATGTCACGCCCGGGCGACGCCCACGTCGGCTTCTGGGACCGGCTGGCGACGTTCGCGGTGTCCCGCCCGCGGCGACTGCTGATCGTCGGCCTGGCGGTGCTGGTCCCGCTGGCGGTGTTCGGCCTGCGGCAGAAGGTGGTCTACGACACGCTGGCGGACCTGCCGCCGGCAGCGCAGAGCGTTCGCGGGGCCGCCATGTTCGCCCGGCATTTCCCGCGCGGCGAGATGGCGCCGGTGAAGGTGCTGATCCGCACGGAGCGAACGATCAGCCAGGCCGACTGGCTCGACATCGCGGCCGCGGTCGATGCCGCGGTGCTCAAACTGGACACCGTCCAGCGTGTGCGAAGCGCCGCCCATCCGCTCGGCGAGTCACGCGATGGCGCCGCCGCGCCGGAATACTCCCGCGATGTTCTCGATCCAGCCAAAGACACGCTGTTGAACGGTGTGCTCCACCGCCTGCTGCGGGAGCGGTTCCCGACGGAGGTCGCCCCTCGCTACCTCGGCCGCGAGGGCCGGGCAGCCTATTGCGAGATCGCGTTGACCGTGCCGCCCTACAGCATCGTCGCCCTGGACTCGATCCGCCCGCTGCAAGACGCGCTGGACGCGGCCGTGCGCTCCGCCCCCGCAGCCGCCCGCGCCCAGCCGCGCGTCTACATCGCCGGCGACACCGCCCAGATGGGCGATCTGCGAACCGTAACCGACCGCGACTTCTGGCGCGTCGGGCTTCTGGTCGTCGTCGCCATCATCCTGATCGTCACGCTGCTGGTGCGAGACCTGGCCGTCGCATTGTTCGTCATGTTTGCGACGATGCTCACCTACGGCGCCGCCCTCGCGGTCACCGGCGGAATCTTTCACGTGCTGTTCGGCACAGCCGGGCCGGATTGGAAGGTCGAGTTCTTCCTGTTTGTGATCCTCGTCGCGGTCGGGCAGGACTACAACCTGTTCGTGCTCACCCGAATCACCGAGGAGCGCCATCGCCTGCCGCAGCCGGACGCGACCCGCCATGCCATCGCCCGCACCGGCACGATCATCAGTTGCTGCGGGCTTATAATGGCGGCCACTCTCGGCTCACTGGCCAGTTCGCCCTTGCGGCTGTTGCAGGAGCTCGGCGTGGCGTTTATCGTCGGCCTGCTGCTGGACACATTCCTCGTCCGCCCGCTGATGGTGCCGGCGTTTGTGCTCTGGGCGAAGCGATTGAACGGACGGAAGGGACTTACTGACGAGACTCCAACTGCTTGATGGCCGCCGCCATTCGCTGGCGCGCAAGCTCGAACTTCTCCGTTTCCAGGGCGGCCTTCAACGCCGGCAGCGCGATTTCCGGTTGCCCGCTGACCGCCAACGCGTCCGCCGCCAGTGAGCGACGAACGGGCAATTCGCTGGTCAGCATCGGCAGGATGTCCTCGGCGTGCCCCGCCGCCTTGAACGCCGCCAGACCCCGCATCGCCGTCTCCGGGCGAAGGTGGTGGCCCTTCAAGCCGAGCCAGTCCACCATCTTCGGAATCGACTCCCGGTCGTTCAGTTCAATCAACGCCTCCATCGCCACCGTCGCATGATCGGCTCCACCCTTGATGAACCTCCGCACGGTGGGAATGGCTGCCGGGTCGCCGATCCGGCCGAGCGCCCGGATCATGCCCCACTGCGGCTCGGGCCAGTTGCGGGACTTGGTCAGCAGCACGTCGGCGATCAGCGGCACAGCCGCCTTGATCTTCGCCTTGCCGCACAGGGCCGCCACCATCGCCGCCATGTTCAGGTGCGTGGCCGCCTCGACACGGTCCGTGGCGTCCGGGGCAAACGCGATCGACGGATCACGGGCGAGAATCTTCTCCATCAGCGGCCAAGCCCGCTTGGCGTCGGTCCAGAACAGCGCCTGCACCGCGTAATATTTCGCCCGCGAGGCGTCGGCGATCGCGACCTTCTCCAACGCGTCCCACGCGTCCGGGTCACGAAGCACGATCAGCCCCGCAGCCGCGAACCGCCGCGTGTCCTCATCCGGGCTGGACAAGTCCTTCACATACTCCGCCCGCGTCCGCAGCCTTGGCTCGAAAGGCCCCTTGTTCAGCTCCCAAGCGGCCGCCTCGCTGACAACCTTGTAGCGCGACTGCTCATCCTTGGGCTGGAGGACGTAGGAATCGGGCGTCAGACAATTGAGCACCCGCGGATCCAACGTCGGCATCGGCCCATCGGGCAGAACCTTCGGCTCAGCCAGAGCCCTCACCACTCGGTCGCCCTTGCCGTCGGCGGGAACGGCTCGGACCAGCATCGACCGACACCACACGTCCTTCCAGGCTTTGCCGGAGGCCTTGATTTCGTAGGCAGCAGGCAGATTCTCCAGACGCATCACATGGAATTTGTCCTTTGCGTCGGCGTCATCGAAGACATAGGTCACTTCGAGCGACTGGCCGGGGGCCAACTTCCCGCTGACCGTGATCTTGTTCGTGCCGGGCAGCAAGGTCGGCATGACCAACGGGTTATGCTGAAACCACGTGGCCACGTCAACAGTCGACAAGGCGGCCCCGGCGTCGAGGGTGACGCGAAGCAGGTAGTCGTAGCGTCCAATCGGGGTCTGGCGACTAGGCGAGCCCTTTCTCGCAGTGCCGGCCGCAGGCGCGGCCTCGAACGCCGGCTGGAGTTTGGCAAGTCTCAACCAGACGTCGCCCGGCTTCTGGTCCTTCAGCACCGACGCCGGCCGCCAAGCCCGGCCGCCGTCGATGCTCGTGTCCACAGCGATCGTGCCGGGGCGTTCCACGTGCAGGCGAACGCTCACGTCGGCAGTGACCCACGGCAGGCGGCCGTGGTAGATGAGTTCCGCGGGACGCCCCGGATCCTTCTGCGTCGCCTTGCGATCGTTGACTTCGACGTTCACCGGAGGCGCCGCCAGTTGACTCTCCCAGTCGTCAGTGAACGGCCCGAAGATTCCGGCAGAGCCCGCACCAGGCCCCATGTCGTAGCCGGCCCCATCCGGATCGGTGCCGGACCGCAACGCGCCTTCGTGGAACAGCGGCGCGGTGTCAAGGGCGAACCACATCCGCTGAAGCTGCTCGCCCGTGCGGAGCGTGACGGTCATGTCGCGAGGCCGGGCCGCCTCCCACTGGCAGTGGATCGCGGAATACATCCACCATTGCTTCTCCAGCCACGGCTTGCTCGTCTTGCTCGGCAGGCAGGAGAGCGAGAAGTCCGTGCCAATCTCGTCGCAGGTGACGATATGGCTGCCGTCGCGGCTATAGAGGAAGTACCCGTAGTTCACGTCGAACATGTGGTATCGGCTGACGCCGTCCGCATCCACCCACCACAGGTCGGCCATCGTGTGCCCGGCGCGGTAGAGCTTCTCAGCCGGCAAGCCCATCGTCGCCTGCCAGACCGCCGCCAGCATGCGTGACAGGCCGTCGCAGTGGTGGTCGCCGTAGACGTTCAGAATCAGCATCGGCTCGCTGAGGTAGCTGTTGCCCGGCTCGCAGGCCGGTCCGCCGGCCGACGCCATCGTGCATCGCCGGACCCAGCGCCAAATCGCAATGGCCTTCTGCTCGTCAGTCTTGGCATTCTCCAGCCGGATGGCGTCCAGGCCGAACTGTCGCAACGAGCTTGCGTCAGGCCAATTCGACGCGACGATCTTCAGCCCGGTCACCGCCGGCCTGAGTGCAATCGGCCAATCGGCCGGCTGGGAAGCCGGCTGACTGGTCGGCGCCGCGACCGCAGCCGAGGCGAGCAGAGCGACGAGCACAACAACACGAGGGGCCAGGGATAAGCACATAGTCGAGCGGTCCGACAAGAGGTCCATGCAACACCGCACAGGCATAACGATACTTTAACACGGCGGAGCCCCGCCGGTGCTGGGGCGCCCGATGCAGATGTCTCTTGCGACCGAGGCCGAAAGCCCTGACAATGCCGGTTTGAACTTGGAGGCGATCATGACCCAACCGGACGCCATCGGCGGTTTCGAGGATATCTGGAGACTCCAGAGCGAGCTCAACGCCAGAGCCGGCATTGATACGCGACAGCTCGGCCGGGAGTTTCGCCAGGCCCAGCAGACCGGGGACGAGAAGCGGCTGGCGGAACTCCGGCTCAAGGTCGGGCGATGGATGAAGAACTACCTCGACGCCCTGAGCGCCGAGTGTCACGAACTCCAGGACACACTGCACTGGAAGCACTGGTATCGCGAGGCCAAGGAAGGCCGGCAATACGAACTGCACGACCCGCAGAACGCGGCCGTCGAGGTGGTCGACATGCTGTTCTTCTGGGTCTCGCTGTGCCAGTTGCTCGGGTTGGAGGTGGACGACGTGCTTCGGCTGTATGCCAAGAAGCTCAACATCAACCACCGCCGCCAGGACGAGAAGCGTTCGCAGGCGGAACACGCCAGCCACGAGCAGGAGAATCGCGAGGTCGTGTAGTAAGGAAGGTTCTTCGATGTCCGAAGTCCCGATCACGTTTCAGCCCAGCGGCCGAGTCGTCTATGTCCTGCCGGGCACGCTTGCCCTCGAGGCCGCAGCCCAGGCGGGGCTCGCGGTGCAAACGCCCTGCGGCGGGCGAGGCACGTGCGGCAAGTGTCGCGTGCGTTTCATCGGGTCGTCACCCGAGCCAGTGGAAGTCGACGGTAAGACGCTCTCGCCCGAGCAACTGGCGGATGGCTGGCGACTCGCCTGCCAGCACACGCTGACCGAGCCCGCCCGGCTATTTGTCCCGCCGGAGTCGGTCTACGGCACGGCCGAGCAGATTCTCACCGGCGACAAGCACGTCAATATTGAGATCGACCCCGCGGTTCGGCGGCAGACTATTCGGCTGGCGCCGCCGACGATGGAAGACCCCCGCGACGACCTGGCCCGGTTGCGCGACGCGATCGGCAAGCCCGTCGATATCGCCACGCCGCTGCTGCGGCATCTGCCGCGTCTGCTCCGGCAGAACAACTGGACCGTCACCGTTACGCTGGCCGACGGTCGGATCATCGACATCGGCCCCGGCGACGCATGCCCGGCGCCACTGGGCGCGGCGTTCGATATCGGCACGACCACGGTCGTCGGCACGTTGATGGACCTCTCGACCGGCCGGGAGGTTGCGGTGGCGGCCCGCATCAACCCGCAGACGGCCTTCGGCGATGATGTCATCTCGCGAATCCTGGTTACGCGCGAGCAGCCGGACGGCCTGGAGCGGCTGCACCGTTCGATCACGCAAGCGATCAGTGAGATGCTGGGAGAGCTGGCCGTCGACGCGGGAATCGCGACGACCGAAATCTGCGAAGTCACCATCGCCGGCAACACGACGATGCAACTTCTCCTTGCCGGCGTCTGGCCCGGCCCGCTCGGCGAGATTCCGTTCGCCGCCGGTTTTTGCGACGGCCTGACCCTCGACGCCGCGGACCTGAGCCTGCCCATTCACCCGCGAGGCCGAGTCTACATCCTGCCGTCGATCGGCGGCTTTCTCGGCGGCGACACGGTTGCGGGGGTTCTCGCGACCGACCTGGAGGAACTCGCGGGCAACTCGCTGCTGATCGACATCGGCACCAACGGCGAGATCGTGCTGGCACGCGACGGCAAGCTGTGGGCCGCCAGCACCGCCGCCGGACCCGCCTTTGAAGGCGCTCGCATCAGCATGGGCATGAGGGCAACCGCCGGCGCCATTGAGAAGGTCATCCTCGACGGCGAGGTCCGCATCAACGTCATCGGCGACAAACCGGCCGTCGGGCTCTGCGGCACGGCCTTAATCGACGCCGCCGCCGGGCTGCTGAACGCCGGCCTGATCGACTCCACCGGCCGAATGCTCGGCGACGACGAACTGCCCGCGAACCTTCCGCCGGCCATCGCCGCCCGCGTCCGCGGCGCCGGTTCGGCCGTCAAGTTCCTGCTCACCGAGGGCGACGCCGGTCGGGCGCCCGTCGCGCTCACGCAGCGAGACATTCGGGAATTGCAGCTCGCCAGCGGCGCGATCCGCGCCGGTGTGAGCATCCTGCTCGAGCGGGCCGGCGTGCGGGCGGACCAGCTTGACGCGGTCTTTCTTGCAGGCGCGTTCGGCAACTACATCCGCCGGGAGAACGCCCGCCGGATCGGCCTGCTGCCCGATGTCCCGATCGAGCGGATCCACTTTGTCGGCAACGCGGCCAGCATGGGCGCCAAGCTGACGCTGATGTCGGCCTCGGCCCGAGTCGAGGCCGGCGCCGTCGCCCGCAGCATCCAGCGGGTCGACCTGTCCGCGGACCTGGAGTTCCAGATGAAGTTCGCCGACGCGATGATTTTTCCGGAGTGACTTCCGCCACACATTCGAGGCGATCATGCTAAGCGAATCCGACATTCGATCCATCTGCCAGAACACGATTGCACTGTCGCCGGCGCCCGCGACCGAGGTCCGTCTCGGCGTCGAGCGCTCCGCGCTCACCCGGCTGGCCAACAACGAGGTCGCCCAGTCGGTCGATTGCGACCAGGCGGACCTGACGGTCCGCGTGCTGCTCGGGCCGGCTGGGGCCCCAACGAAGGTCGGCCTCGCATCCACCAATAAGCTGGACGCTGCGGGCCTTCGCAACGTGGTGGCTGCGGCCACGAGCGCCGCGCAGCTTCAGAGTGACGACCCGACGCTTCTGCCGCCGCTCGGGCCGCAACACTACCAGACCGTGGCGCCGCCGGACGCAGCCACCATCGCCTGCTCGCCGGCCCGACGGACCGAGCCGCTGGTCGCGATCCTGCAACGGTCCCGCCGCGAGGGTTTCGAATGCGCCGGCGCGTTCTCCACCTCGCACAGCGCCTACGCCATCGCCACCTCCGCAGGCCTGTTCGCCTTCAACGAGCGGACCAACGCGAACCTGTCGCTGACGATGGCCCGCGACAACGTGTCCGGCTGGTCGGAGCAAACAGCCACGGGCGTCGATGCAATCGATCCGGCGGCCCTGGCTGAGCGGGCCTTCGATATCGCCACCCGCGCCAAGTCGCCCCAGCCATTGGCGGCCGGGGAATACACCGTCGTGCTCACGCCCGAGGCCGTCGGTGACCTGATGGTATTCCTGATCGTCGGGCTGATGACGAAGGCGATTCTCGAAGGCCGAAGCTTCTTCTCCGGCAAGCTCGGCGAGAAGGTCTTCGGCGAGAATGTGTCGTTCGTGGACGACGCCTACCACCCGCTCGCAGCCGGCCTGCCGTTCGACAGCGAGGGCCTGCCGCGACAGCGCGTGCCGGTCATCGAGCGCGGCGTGTTCTCGCACATGGTCCACGGCCGCGAAACGGCGGCCCTGGCCAAGGCCCAGCCGACCGGCCATGGGCTCGTCGCTCCGACGCCCGCCGGCGCGATGTCCTGGAACCTCGCGCTCCAACCGGCCGACGCAACGATGGAGCAGATGATCGCGTCGGTCGACCATGGCCTCCTTGTCACGCATTTCCACTACACCAACATGCTTCGGCCGGTGGACCTGACGATCACCGGCATGACTCGCGACGGGCTGTTCCGCATCGAGAACGGCAAGGTAGCGCAGCCGGTGAACAACATGCGATTCACCGAATCGCTGGTACACGCATTCAACAATGTCGCGATGATCGGGCGCGACCTGACGCCGCTTGCCGGCTGGGGCGCAGGCAACCTGGTCACGCCGGCCGTCGTGATCCGGGACTTCAATTTCAGCTCCGCCACGGAGTTCTGAGGTAACGCCATGCACGAGTTGCTCGCCGCCGCACTGGAAACCGCCCGGCTTCGCGGGGCTGAATACGCGGACGTTCGCATCGGGCATTACCGGCGCGAGTCCATCTCCGTCCGCAACGGCGCGCCGGGGCCGATGAGCTTCGATGAGAACATCGGCTACGGCGTCCGCGTCATCGCCGGCGGCGCCTGGGGGTTCGCGGCCTGCGATCGCATGGACCGCGAATCCGTCCAGCGAGCCGCCGCCTCCGCGGTGGCCATCGCGCAGGCCGCGTCCGCCGCCAACTCCGCGCGCGTGCAGCGCGTGGCGGAGCCGCCGGCGGTGGATTTCTGGTCCACGCCGCTCGTGCTCGACCCCTTCAAGGTCTCGCTGGAGAGCAAGTTCGAGCTGCTGCACCGCATCGACCGAATCCTCAAGGCCGATCCGCGTATTCGCGTCGCCACCGGCGACCTCGCCTGGCAGCGCCGCCACGTCTGGTTCGCCAGCAGCGAGGGCAGCCGGATCGAGCAGGTCCGCACCATCACCGGCGGCGGCTACACCGTGCTCGCGGTTGCCGATGGCGAGTTCCACCAGCGGAGCTACCCGAACTCCTTCGGCCGGCAGAGCAAGGGCATGGGCTGGGAGTTGATCGCCGCGATGGACTTGGAGGGCAACGCCGAGCGCGTCCGCGAGGAGGCGATCCAACTGCTCACCGCCCCCGCCTGCCCGGCCGGCACGAAGGACCTCATCCTCACCGGCGACCAGATGGTGCTCCAGATTCACGAATCCGTCGGCCACGCCAGCGAACTGGACCGCGTGCTCGGCTACGAGGCCAACTACGCCGGCACGAGCTTCGCCACCACCGAGAAACTCGGCAATTTCCGCTACGGCAGCGACATCGTCAACCTCGTCGCCGACACCACCGCCCCGACCGGCCTGGCCACCATGGGCTACGACGACGACGGCGTGGCCGCGCAGCGCTGGCCGATCGTCAAGGCCGGCATCCTCTCCGGCTACATGACCAACCGCGAGACCGCCGGCGTCGTCGGCCAGGCGGGCAGCCGCAGCCGGGGCTGTAACCGGGCGGATAGTTGGGCCTCGCTGCCGATCACGCGGATCGCCAACCTGTCGCTGATGCCGGGCACGTGGAAGCTGGCGGACCTCATCGCCGACACCGGCGACGGCCTGCTGATGAGCACCAACCGCAGTTGGTCGATCGACCAGCGCCGGCTGAACTTCCAGTTCGGCTGCGAGATCGGCTGGCTGATTAAGGGCGGCAAGCTCGCCGGCGTGGTGCGGAACCCGACCTACCAGGGGATCACGCCGCAGTTCTGGGGTTCCTGCGACGCGATCTGCGACCACGAGCACTGGGACCTCTGGGGCGTGATGAACTGCGGCAAGGGCCAGCCCGGGCAAGTGAGCGAGATGAGCCACGGCGCAGCCCCGGCGCGGTTCCGCGGCGTGACGGTCGGGGTGTGAGTTCGCCCAGCATCCGTTCGAGGGTTTCGGCCCCGGGGGTGGTCAGATTTCGGATCAAACATGGCTCATGGGCTTCCATGCTGCGGCTTGCTAGCGCGTGCGGGTGGCATACTGTCGGATGCTGGCGGTTACAGCCTGAGGACTCTTACCCACAAGCGCGCACAAAACCGGCCCGCGCTCTGCTGCGAAGAGGCAAGCGACAGCCGACGTCGGGGCGGAACGCCGAGGTGGGGACGTACGCCAAACCAACGCGGGGGGGCGCGGTCCAGCGCCGCGGTTACAGACGACGAAGAGGGCGAGGAGAGTTAACCGCCGATTAACGCCGACGAACGCCGATGAACAAGAAGTCGGAATTCAGGAGACAGAATTCAGAATGGAAATGAGGAGCCGAGGCCTTTGTCCTGATTCTGAATGCTGACTTCTGAGTTGTGAATTCTCCTCGATTATCGGCGTTCGTCGGCGTTCATCGGCGGTTGATTCCTCTTCGCGGCCCTTTCTGGGCAATCCTGTATTTGTGCGCGCTTTACCCAGAATCGACCCCAAGAAAATCTTCGAGATTTTCAAAATCGGTTACTCCTTTTGTGGCAGTCACTTGCGTTTTTCGACCCACCGAAAAAGCGCGTACAAAAGCGGACCACGGACCCTTATACGGAGGCGCGATGGTTTTCTAGAAGCCGTCGTCGCTCCGTGTCGGGTGGGCAACGTGATCTCGAACGAGCGCTCGTCGGGATTGGTTCGACACCCGGCACCGTGTGCAGTGCCAACGAGACAATGCTCCTACCGAGCTTTCGTCCCGTGCGGCGCCGTGAGTGGCGAACATGTTCGGGGATCGCAGGCCCAAGGTTTGCGGACTGCGGCGACGACGCCTGGAGCGAGTAAGGTAGTTGGCTCTGGGCGACTTGGCATCCTAACTCCCTTTTTGGAGTACTGGGTGTTGGACCGTCCGCCGGTCCGAACAGACGCGTGATGATCACGCCTTGACCCTGCCTGCCCTTGAGGGACCCGTTTGTAGGTTAGTTGGCGTCCCTCCGCAGCCCGCCTATACGCTCCGACGCAATTCGC
>JAQTVL010000011.1 GCA_028706835.1 Phycisphaerae bacterium
GGATGATGCCCTGGAAGACCGCGTTGACCTTGATGCCGGTTGGAACCATGTCGGTCGCCAGCACCACGATCATCGCGACCAGGCTGAACACCGCGATGATCGCGCCGCCAGCCGCCGTGATGAACTTGCCGAGATTCGCCATTGCCGTAGCGCCTTTCAGTGGAGCGGCCCCGGCAGGGGTCTTTTTCAAGATGGTGGGCCCGAGTAGATTCGAACTACTGACCTTGCCCTTATCAGGGGCACGCTCTAACCAACTGAGCTACGGGCCCGTGAATCGGAACCCGCCAGCCGCCGCCGGCTGCCAAGCGGGCCAATATCGAATCGGCCTGCGCATCTCATTCGAGACGAACAATATTAAAAGAACAGTTGGAGGGTGCGAGGATGCGCTGACAGTAACCTGCCGGATGGCAGGTTCTAGATAATCCTCTAGAAAGGAGGTGATCCAGCCGCAGGTTCCCCTACGGCTACCTTGTTACGACTTAGTCCCAGTCACCGAGTTCACCGTCGGCCGCTGCCTGCCTTGCGGCTTGGCTCACGGACTTCGGGTGCACCCAGCTTCCATGACTTGACGGGCGGTGTGTACAAGGCTCAGGAACACATTCACCGCAGCATAGCTGATCTGCGATTACTAGCGATTCCGGCTTCATGTAGGCGAGTTGCAGCCTACAATCCGAACTGGGGCGACGTTTATGCGATTTCCTCCACCTTGCGGTCTCGGATCGCTCTGTCGGTCGCCATTGTAGCACGTGTGCAGCCCCGGGCATAAAGGCCATGAGGACTTGACGTCATCCCCACCTTCCTCCGGTTTAACACCGGCAGTCTCTTTAGAGTTCCCAGCATAACCTGATGGCAACTAAAGACAAGGGTTTCGCTCGTTATGGGACTTAACCCAACACTTCACAGCACGAGCTGACGACAGCCATGCAGCACCTGTGCAGGCTCTGGACTGGATACCAGTGGTCCCCCTTTCGGGTTCCTACTACCTGCATGTCAAACCCGGGATAAGGTTCTTCGCGTTGCATCGAATTGAGCCACATGCTCCACCGCTTGTGTGAGCCCCCGTCAATTCCTTTGAGTTTTAGCCTTGCGGCCGTACTCCCCAGGCGGTCTACTTAACACTTTTGTTTCGGCTCGAGAACCGTCAGAGATTCTCAAACCCAGTAGACATCGTTTAGGGCCAGGACTACCGGGGTATCTAATCCCGTTTGCTCCCCTGGCTTTCGTGCCTCAGCGTCAGGACAGGCCCAGTCGACTGCTTTCGCCATTGGCGTTCCCCTGGATATCTACGCATTTCACCGCTCCACCCAGAGTTCCATCGACCCCTACCTGCCTCAAGTCGGACGGTTTGCCTAGCAATTCCTCGGTTAAGCCGAGGGATTTCACGAGACACCCTTCCGACCGCCTGCGCACCCTTTAAGCCCAGTGATTCCGAACAACGCTCGCCACCTCTGTATTACCGCGGCTGCTGGCACAGAGTTAGCCGTGGCTTCCTCTGGGATAGCTCAACTTCCCGGATTGTTCACCCGGGTTGCTTGCTTACCCCTGACAGCAGTTTACACCCCGAAGGGCTTCCTCCTGCACGCGGCGTCGCTCCGTCAGGCTTGCGCCCATTGCGGAATATCCGTTACTGCAGCCTCCCGTAGGAGTCTGGCCAGTGTCTCAGTGCCAATGTGGCGGGCCAACCTCTCAGTCCCGCTACCCGTCGATGCCTTGGTGGGCCGTTACCTCACCAACTAGCTGATAGGAAATGGGCCGATCCCAGACCGCTAGGCCTTGCGGTCCCCAGCGTTTGATCCACAACCCATGGGGGTCGAGGATATCATCGGGTATTAATCGTCCTTTCGGACGGCTATCCCCGTGTCCAGGGCACGTTACCCATCCATTACTCACCCTTGCGCCGGTCGTGTTTCACTGTATTGCTACAGATCATTTTCACCCCGCGACTTGCATGTCTTAGCCACGCCGCCAGCGTTCGTTCTGAGCCAGGATCAAACTCTTCAAAGTTTAATCCGAGTTCTACCTCGCCCGAAGGCGAGGAGGAATTGCGAAAAATTAGGCTCAAACATTCTCATTAGTCAGGCGGTTGCGAGAATGCTTGAAACCACACCTTTGTGGATCCCTTCCCCGCCGGTCGAACCGTCTCGCCCGACGTGGAAGGTCGCATCCTCGCACCTTTCCAACTGTTCACTTTTCAAAGATCGATGTCCCGTCCCCGAACTGGACGGTAGAAGGTCAAATGATGCCAAAACTACGACATCAAGTCAAGACCTTTCTTATTTTTTTCTAACCCAGGCGGAACATCGACGTAAAAGCCGCCGACAAAGCCGTTCGGCCTGGATATTCAGTTCACTTGCCAAGGGGTGTCGCTGACCCGGCCATACGTCATCCGGGCGTCCCTGACAGCTCGTGTGCCACCGTTTCAGTCACAGTGGCTTGCTTGCCAGGGCGTGAGGTGTCTGCGTCCAACACAATCCACCGGCAAAGGAATACTATAGCCGCGATTTCAGTATTGTCAAGAAAGCCTTTATCGGCCTTCGCTTACACGTTTCTCGAGTCGCAACTCAGAAACGGTTTACAGGGGCGGGATTATGGTCGGACGGGCGTTAAGAGTCAAGAACGAAATTTCGCAATTCCCGTTGATCGGACTCGGATTTCGGCTATGCTGAATCCGGCTTGGGGCAGGCCGCACGTCATTTCGCGGCGTTTTTCCGCCCTGCGACGACCCTGCCCCGCCGGCAAGAGAGGCTGGCGAAGAAGAATGGGGCCAGTTCAAAGACTGACCATCGTTGCACTCCTCGCTGCGGGCGTGTGCCTGCTCGCGGACGCCGCGGTTGCCGGCACTTGGGAATCGCCCAATCTCGTCAATAATCCAACCCTCGACCAGAATCTGACCGGCTGGACTGTTCAATCCGGCTCATCGTGGGTTGTCGACGACTGGAGCCACAATGGCGACCCGGGCGCAGTCACCGCGGATGTTTTCAGTCACACGTACTGGTATCTGCACCAAGACCTCAACCCGACCGGGCAAGATCCCCGCCTGGTGTCCGGCAAGCGCTATCGGTTCAGCGGCTACTCTGCCGGCGACAAGCCTTGTCAGGTCGGCATGACCACGCCGTTTAGCACCGGGCCGCTGTCGTATGCGTACGAAGCGTCGCCGACGCTGCACCAGATCGGCCCGCAAGTCTGGACCGGCGGCGCTTCGCGCATTGAACTGGCCGCCCACAGGATTGCCGGCAGCGGCGGGGGGTATGGCTACTTCGACGACATCTCCGTCTTTCAGGTCGTCTACAACCCGACGCTGGCCCTTACTCCTGCGACGGTGCGGGTGAACTCCGACGCCCCCGGCGGCAGCGGGGCCACGCTCAGTTTCCACGTCGCCAGCACGTCCTTCGCCGACGACCCGACCGCGTGGGCCGTCGATTGGGGCGACAGTTCCTCCACGAACCAGCCGGCGCTCGGATACGACGTCACGCATCATTACTCGTTGGCCGGCGGTGACAGCCAGACGTGGACTGCCGTGCTCTCCGGCAGCAACGGCGCGGGGGCCGCCCCGGACGCCGCCGCCACCGTCACGCTGCTTCGCCAGCCGGATATGGCGTTGGCAGTGGCCGGCATTGCCGTCGCCGCCGGCCAGGCCGTGCGGGTCCTGCCGGACACATGGATCGATCTGTCGACGCTGGGCAGCGTCGGCTATATCGAGCGTGCAACGTTCGCGATCCCAGGCCGGCTGGATTACGCGGGCTCATCGCGAACGAGTTCGATCCAGTTTGGCGCACTGGATGTCGGCCAGTCGTTCACGTTAAGCAGTTCGATCAGCAACACCGGCGTAGGCGTCAACACCGACTCGACGTCGATCACGCTGATCGTCGTGCCGGAGCCCTCGACGTTGGCGCTGACGATTGCGGGATTCGCCGGCCTGACAATCCGCGGAAGAGCAAGGCGTAGCCGGGTTCGCCTTGTCGTTGGAATTTGTACGACTTGAATTCTCGCATGTCTGCGGTAAACTAAGCGCTCTTGCGGATGGTGGGAGTAGCTCAGCTGGTTAGAGCACTAGGTTGTGGTCCTAGGGGTCGCGGGTTCGAATCCCGTCTTCCACCCTTCAAACGAAAAGAACCCGAATGCCAACAGGCATCCGGGTTCTTTTCGTTTGAGCTTTCAGCTTTCAGCTCCGCAGCTGTCTTCTTGCTGATCGCTGAAAGCTGACCGCTATTCCTCACATGCCCGGCAGTTTCAGATCGCCCAGGCCCATGCTGCCGTCTTTGCGTTCCAGGCCGCCCTTGAGCGGCTTGTCGCGCTTCTTCTTCGGCGGCGGGGGCGGCGCCGCCTGGGCGGCTGCGGCTCCGCCGGCTGCGGAGGCGGCGCCCGCGGGGGCAGCCGTCGCCGCCGGCGCGGGGGCCTTGAGCGACAGCGAAATCTTCCGCTCCTGCTCGTTTACCGAGAGCACGCGGGCCTGCACTTCCTGGCCGACCTTCACCACGTCCGACGGGTGATTGACGCGCTTGTCGGACATCTGCGAGACGTGGACGAGCCCCTCGACGCCGGGCTCGAGTTCCACGAACGCCCCGAAATCGACGACCCGCGTCACCTTGCCGGGCACGGTCATTTCCGGCGAATACCGCCCGGTGATGCTCGTCCACGGGTTGGCTTGCGCCTGCTTGAGGCTCAGCGAAATCCGCTTGCGGTCCGGCTCGACGCTGAGCACCAAGAAGGTGTGCACCTGCCCGGCTGTCAGCACGTCGCGCGGATGGTTCACCCTCGACCAGCCAAGCTCGCTCACCGGGGCCAGGCCCTCGATGCCGGGCTCGATCTCGACGAACGCGCCGAAGTCGACCACGCGGGTCACCCTGCCCTGGATGGTCATCTTCGGCTGGAACCGCGTGGCAACCGTGGTCCACGGATCGGCGCCCATCTGCTTGAGGCCGAGCGATATCTTTCTCGCGTCCTTGTCGAGCTTGACGACCTTGACTTGCACCTTCTGGCCAAGCTGAACGACGTCCTCGACCTTGTCCACCCTGCCCCAAGCCAGGTCGGAGATGTGCAGCAGGCCGTCCACCCCGCCGAGGTCCACGAACGCCCCGTAGGGCATAATGCTGCGAATGACGCCCTCGTGAACCTGGCCGATCTCGATTTCCTTCCACGTCGCTTCGCGCTTCTCTTCCTTCTCCAGCTCGAGCACGCCCCGCCGGCTGACCACCAGGTTCTTGTCCCGGCGGTCCAGGTCGGTCACCTGGCAGCGCATCCGCTGGCCGATGAACGTGGAGATGTCCTCGATGCGATAGATGTCGACCTGGCCCGCGGGCATGAACGCGCGGATGCCGTTGACTTCGAGTTCCAGTCCGCCCTTGTTCACGCCGGTGACCCGGCCTTCGACGATCTGGCCTTCCTCCAGCGTATTCCAGGCAGCCGCGGCCACCGCGCCCTTGCGGGACAGGTGGACGAGGCCCTCAGCCGCATCGTAGCGGTCGAAGATGCCGTCAACGGTATCGCCGACCTTGGGGACGTGGTCCTCGAACTGCTCCAGGGGGATGATGCCCTGGCTCTTGCCGCCAAGGTCGATCAGGACGGAGCGGCTCTCGATGGCCAGCACGCGTCCGCGCCGCAGGCCTGGGGTGGCTGGGCCCGCGGGGGCTGCCTCCCTCCGGGCGGCGTTCTTGGCCTCCTGTTCCTTGTCGAGCAGATCTTCGAGCGACATGTCGCCGAGCGCGGCCTCGATCTCCTTCTGGACGTCTTCGTCCATCGCTTGACCCTGGCGCCTGAGCACATCCTTTTCCTGGGGTGACTGACTCATGGGGAACATCCTGCGTGAGTAAAAGACTTGATTACCCCGACCCGCGGGGACCGGCTCCGTCCCACAACGTCGAACGGAGAACGGGTCATTATACCAGCAATCTCGCGCGCAAAAGCAAGGAAGAAGTGCCCCGACGGTTACGCAAGTGTTTTCGCAATGTCGGCGTGCGATAGCCGACAATGCGAAAACGCGAGCGGTAACGGCGCTCGACCTTCCGGCGCGTGTAACCGCCGCCCCGCCCCGCGCCACTATTCGGGTGGAACGCAATGAAACCCTCTTTCAAGGAGACCGCAGATGAACAAGGCGATCTGGACCATGGGCGGGATTCTCACGGCGGTGCTGGCCACCGGGCTGCTGGCCGGCTACGCCACCAACCAGGCGACGGAGCAGGCAGCCGGGCCCCTCGCTGCCGACGAGCTCGGCCTGCCGCCGGCGGCGACCAACGGCGACCGCCCGCACGGCAGGATGTTGCGGGCGATCGGGAGGCATGTGCTCGGCCTGCCTGACGAGATCAACCTGACGGCGGACCAGAAGCAGCAGATCGGCAAGGTGCTCAAGGGGCACAAGGCCGAGATCATCCCGGTGTTCAAGCAACTCCGTGACGATCATCGCAAATTGCAGTCAGCCGTGCGGGCCGAGCCGACCGACGAGAAGGCGATCCGGTCAGCCGCGGAACATCTCGGCAAGGACATCGGCGACGCAGCGGTGCTGCGGGCGAAGATTCGCAAGGAGGTGCTGCCGATCCTGACCGACGAGCAGAAGGCGAAGTTGGAGAAGTTCCGGGCGAACGTGCAGGGTTCGGTGGACAAGGCGCTGGACGAGGCGGCGGCGAAGGAGTAGGCATCAGGGATCAGGGATCAGGGATCAGGGCAGGCGGGAGTCAGTCGCCCAAGGGGGCGACTGACTTTCGCCATTGCCAAATGCTGATTGCTGACCGCTGAAAGCTGAACGCCTTTTGGCTACACTGGTTGGCGAATGCCCGACACGATCGCCCAGCTCGATGTGGAGTCAGCCGACCGCGAGGACGTTCGCCGGTCGCTCGCGGGCGACGGCGACGCGTATGCCCGGATCATGCGGCGGCACCAGCAGCACGTGGCCCGCGTGCTCTGGCGGTTCACCCGCGACGAGAACCTCCACGCCGAACTGGTGCAGGATGTGTTCGTGCAGGCCTACTGGGGCCTCGGGCGTTACGCGGGGACGGCCCCGCTGGAGCATTGGCTGGCGCGTATCGCCGTGCGGACCGGCTACCGATTCTGGCGACGGCGCCGCGAGGCGGCCCAGCCGATCCGAGACGAGGTCCCGCCGACGGACCGCAGGCCCGGGCCTGCCGCGGAGGCTGAAGCTGCCGAGGCGGCGGAACGAGTCCAGCGGCTGCTCGCCCAGCTTCCGCCGCGCGATCGACTGGTGCTGACGCTGATGTACCTCGACGGCTGCGACGTGCGGGAGGCCGCCAGGCTGACGGGTTGGTCGGTTGCGATGGTGAAGGTGCAGGCCTGGCGCGCACGCGCGAAGCTGAAGAAACTGCTGGAGAGTGCCTGATGCGGAAGGAGACGCCATGAATCTCGACGATTTCCGACGATTGGCTGACCGGGCCCGCGGCGACGGGTCGCCGATGATCGACGCCGCGCCGGCGGTGCTGGCCAGGCTGACCCGCCGCGACGGAGGCCGGGAACGCTTGCGGATCGGCTGGGCGGTGGCGGTGCTGTCCGCCAGCGCAGCCGCGGCATGTGTTCTGGGCGCGTTGGGCTACCAGGCGATGCAGTCGCTGGACCAGGCGGGATTCCTCAACCCCCTCGACCTGTGGGTGAACCTATGAACGAGACGACGATTCCAGCCGCGGTGGCTTCTCCGGTTCTTCCCGCTCCGCCGCGCCGGCGGCGCTGGCTGACGGTGCTGGTCTGCGCGGCGCTGTTTGTGACGGGCGCGGTCGGCGGCGCGGCGGGGTCGGCGATGTTCATCCGCAATCGCGTGCAGAACGCGATCCACCACCCGGAGATCGGGCGGCAGAGGCTGGAGCAGATGCTCACCCGCCGGCTGGACCTCGACGAGCGGCAGCGGCGGGAGGTCGGGCGAATTCTGCGGGAGCGGCAGCGGGAGACGCAGCGGATTCGCCGGCAGTTCTACCCGCTGATGCGGGCTGAGCTCGAGCGGTCGAACGAAGAGATCGCCGGTGTGCTGCGTCCGGGCCAGCGGGCCAAATGGCGGGAAATCTACGCGACGTTCCAGTCCCGCTGGCTCCCCCCGCCGCCGCCGGCGACGCAGCCGGAGTGAACCCCGGGGGCGGGCGCTCTACTGGGCCGACTGGGCGATCGGGCCGAGGTGGCCCAGCAGTTCGATGCGCAGGCCCTTCACCTTGAAACCGGTCCGCTGCTCGATGGAGACGATGATGTGCTCGGGCAGCGTGATCGCCAGGCTGGGCGAAATCTCCGTCGGGACGTCGAGGACCTTTCCGGTGAGCAGGTCCCGCATGTGCGGGTGCTCCAGGACGTTGGCGTCGTAGCGTGCGGAGCCGTCGCCGTAGGTCAGCTTCTGGGCCAGCCCGCACTGGACGAGCGCGTCCAGCGACTTGTAGACGGTGGCCAGCGAGACGGCGGGCAGGGCAAACTTGACCCTGCGATAGACCTCCTCAGCCGTCGGGTGCTGATCGGTGTTGGCGAGGACCTCGTAGACGCGGGCGCGCTGGCGGGTGAACCGCTGGCCCTTGCCCGCGAGGGCCTGTCGGAGTTGCTTACGATGCTCGTTCCGTCGTTTGTTCATTTCGGACCCCCGAGATTGGCACAGATGCACATCCAGGACACGTTAACGAAAGCAATTATCCATTACATCGGCCACTTGTCCAGCAGGAATTTCCTTAATTCCCATGCCTATTTTCAGTAACAGGCTGATTTCCGCGTTACTTACATCGGCTCGTCGCCGACAGAATCTGTAACCCATGTGCCCGGCTGCGGTATCGCGGAATCTTTCACAACCTGCTGCGGAAAATTCCCCACCGGCATCGGGATTGCGGAAAAACATCGGTTCCGAGGAGAATTGAGCGCAAAAAGAGGCGGGGGCCGTCCCATGCTTGCGGACGGCCCCCGCACTGGTAAGGAGCACTGGAACGAGTCGTCATTCGATGGGTGCCATGGCTGGAACGCCGTCCGGCTGTTTTGGACGGCGAGCCAGCCATGTCCACGCGGTCCAAACATGCCTGCGACAAAACAGCCGTCGCAGGCATGGCACCCAATCCATCACCTGACAGAGCACTAGCCGCCGCCGGGCGTCTGGGTCATCACCTTGGAGATGTTGAAGATCGGCAGCAGCAAGGCCATCACCACCGTGCCGATGATGATGCCCATCACCGCGATCATGATCGGCTCGATCATGGCCGTGGCGGTCTTGATCTGGCTCTTCATGTCGCGATCGCAGAACGCGGCGACCTTCTCCATGACCTCGGCCAATTTGCCGGTCTTTTCGCCCGCGGTGATCATCTGCGAGACCGACCGCGGGATCAGGTTCGTCTTGAGCAGCGGGTCGGACAACTGGAGCCCGTCGCGGAGGGCGGCGTCGACGTCGCCCCACAGCCGGGCGAACGGCCCGCGGACCACGATCTGCCGGGTGATCTGCACCGCGTCGAGCATCGAGACGCCCGTGCCGATGAGCGTGCCGAGGGTCCGCAGGCAGCGGGTGATGTTCATCTTGCGGACCATGCCGCCGATCAGCGGCATCTTCAGCACGGCGTCGGCCCACCAGTCCTTGCCGCGCTCGCTGCGCAGGAACAGGAACGACGACACGCTGATCGCGGTCGTGCCGAGGATGAGCATCAGCCAGTGGTAAACGAAGACGTTGCTGATGGCCATGATGAATTTGGTCGGCAGCGGCAGTGCGGCTGCCCGCGAGGCGTAGATGCCGGTGAACTTGGGGAGCACGAAGGCCATCAGGAACACGGTGACGGCGACGGCGAAGAAGATCATGACGCAGGGGTAGGTCATCGCGCCCTTGATCTTCTTTCGCGTCTCCTGCTCGTCGACGAGGTATTCAGCCACGCGGTCGAGCATGATGCCCAGCGTGCCGGAGGCCTCCGCCGCCTTGACCATGGCGATGTACATGGTGGAGAAGACCTTTTCGTGCCGGGCGAGCGAGGCGGAGAACTCCTCGCCGCTCTTGACCCGCTCGGCGATGTCATTGAGCATCGCCTGCAATTTGGCCGAGTTGCTCTGCTCGCGGATGGCGTCGAGTGCGTCAGCCAGCGGCACGCCGGTCTCGGTCATCACGGCCAACTGGGTGGTGAGGAAGATGATGTCGTCGGTGCTGATCCGCCGGGTGGACAGCTTTTGCGTCCCGGTTGCGGCCGTCGGCCCGGCGGCAGCGGCCGTCGCGACAGGCGTGGTTGCGGGTTTGGCAGACGGCGCGGCTGCGGGTTTGGCGGCCGGGGCGGCTGCGGGCTTGGCAACGGGCGCGGCCTTGGGCGGTGCGGCCTTGGCGACGGGCGGGGCGGCGTCCGGGGCGCCCCTGGGGGCGGCGGCGATCCTGACGGGGAATTTGCCCTCGTCGCGAAGCTGCTTGCCGGCCGCCGCCGGCGAGACGGCGGTGAGCGTCCCGGTGATCGACTTGCCCGCGTTGTCGCGGGCGACGTAGGTGAAGCGACTCATGGCAAGGCCCTTCCGCAATTCGGAATTCGGAATTCGTTGTTTGTGGAGTGCGGTAGCGCAGCTACCGCTTTGGGCGGAGCGACCGCTCGTCCGTCGAGCAAAGCGGTAGCTGCGCTACCGCACTCCACAAAAAGACATTCCTCGTTCACACGCCTCGTCTCCCCGCCTCCCCGTCTCCCCGTCCCCCGGTCTCCCCGTCTGTCTTCTCTCCCCCTCTCCCCGTCTCCCCGTCGTGCCTTCCTACCCTGCCGTCGCCGTGAAGATTTCCTCGGGCGTTGTGATGCCGGCTTTCACTTTCAGCAGGCCGTCGTCGCGCAGGGTCAGCAGGCCGGACTTCTTCGACAGTTCGCGCAACGCGCTCAGCCCCGCGCCGGAGGCGATGGCGTCGCGCATCTCGTCGCTGGGGACGAGCAGCTCGAAGATTCCCATTCGGCCTGAGAATCCGGTGTTGCGGCACTTCTTGCAGCCGGCGCCCTGGTAGAGGACGTCGAACTCGCCGGCGATCTTTTCGATGGCCCGGCGGATGTTGATCGGCGGCTCGTAGACTTCCTTGCAGTTGGTGCAGATCTTGCGGACCAACCGCTGGGCCACCACCGCTGTCAGCGAGGCGGCGACGAGGTACGGCTCGACGCCGACGTTGAACAGCCGGGTGATGGCGCCGGGGGCGTCGTTGGTGTGCAGGGTGGAGAGCACCATGTGGCCGGTGAGCGAGGCCTGGGTGGCGATGCGGGCGGTCTCCTGGTCGCGAATTTCGCCGACCATGATGGCGTCGGGGTCCTGCCGCAGCAGGGCCCGCAGCGAGCCGGCGAAGGTGAAGCCGATCTTCTCGTTGACCTGGAACTGGTTGATCCAGGGCAGGTTGAACTCGATCGGGTCCTCGACGGTGCAGACGTTCACGTCGTCGCCGGACAGCTCGTTGAGCACGGCATACAGCGTGGTGCTCTTGCCCGAGCCGGTCGGGCCGGTGACCAGCACCAGGCCATGAGGCCGGGCGATCTCCTTGCGGAACAGCTTGAGCATCTCGTAGGAGAACCCGATCTTGTCGAGCGAGACGAGGACGGAGCGGTTGTCGATCACGCGAATGACAACCTTTTCGCCGTGCTTTCCGGGCATGGTGGAGATTCGCAGGTCGACGGGTCGGCCCTGCATGAGCACGTGCATGCCGCCGTCCTGGGGCAGCCGGCGCTCGGAGATGTCCATCCGCGACATGATCTTGATGCGCGACACGACGGCGGCGTGCATCTTGGCTGGCGGGCGGAGCTTTTCGTAAAGCCGGCCGTCCACGCGGTAGCGGACGCGAAGGGCGTTGTCGTCGGGCTCGATGTGGATATCGCTGGCGCCTTCCTTGACGGCGGTGAACAGGAGGTAGTTGACGAGCTTGACGACGGGCGACTGACCGGCCACCTCTTCGAGGTTGCCGATATCCTCGGGGGCCTCCTCGATGACGGACAGCTCGCTGAGGTTGACGTCCTCGATGATCTCGTCGATGACGAAGACGTTGGCGGACGGCATGTGGGTGGTGAGGGTGGCGCGGAGGTCCTTGCCGGCGGCGGCGACGACCTGCACCTGGCACTCGGTCATCCGCTCGATTTCCTCGACGAGGAAGACGTTGGCGACCTCGGCCATGGCCACCGTGATCTGGTTTCGCACCTTGAACAGCGGCAGGACGGTGTGTTTTTCGAGGAACTCGCGCGGCAGCAGTTCGATGGCCTTGGGGTCGGCCAGCCGGGGCGAGATGCGGGCGAACGGCACGCCGTAGCCCTCGGCCAGGGCCTCGACGACCTGCTCTTCGGCGACGAAGCCCATCTCGACGAGCAGTTCGCCGAGCAACTGGCGATGGCCCTCGCTCTTCTGCCTGGCCAATGCCGTTTCGAGCTGGCCGGTGGTCAACCAGCCGCGTTCGAGCAGGATCTCGCCGATCTGGCGTCGGAGTTTGATTGCCTGGACCATAGTAATCCTCGGAGCTATCAGCTCTCAGCTTTCAGCGGTCAGCAACTACGGACGTCTTTGGCTGAACGCTGATAGCTGATCGCTGAACGCTGTCTCACCTAAAGCTCTTCACCGCCTCGATCAGGTCGCCGAACCGCTCGAACTGCTGGTCGAGGCGGGTCATCTCCAGAATCTTGGTCACGTTCTCGTCGGCGGCGGCCAACTTGACCGCGCCCACCTTCTCCTGGCTCTGATCGCGCAGGTCGAGCATCGCTTCGAGGGCGGCGGAGTCCACGAACGGGACTTTCTCGAGGTCGATCACGAAATCGTGGACGTCGTTGGCCAGCCGGTCCTTCACGACCCGCTGGAAGTTCTCGGCATCGTCGGCAGTGAACTCGCCCTTGAGCGAGAGGACGGTGACGTGGCCGTAGTTTTCGTGGGAGATGGTCATTTCAGCCAACCTTCCGGGATTCTGGGGGACGCGGATCGCTATAAAGAACGCGGTCGCCGTCCGTCTGTTTGTGGAGTGCGGGAGCGCAGCTCCCGCTTTGGGTCGGCGCCGAGGCGTGACAGCTCCGCAAAGCGGTAGCTTCGCTACCGCACTCCACAAAAAGATATTCGTCATTCGTCATTTTGCATTCGTCATTCATTCGTCATTCGCCATTCGACATTCGTCATTCATTGGGGCGTCCAAAGCGGGGCCTTCGTCCCCGCACTCCAAAGCGGGCTGCGCCCGCGGAAAACCCATCTCCCCGTCTCCCCGTCTCGTCTTTTCATCGCCCTGGGCGGCGGCTCGCTCACGCGGCGCTCCCGGCCAGCGGCCCCGCTTCCCCGCTGAGCATCGAGCCGGTCTGGCGGATCACGGCGTTCAGGGGGTCGTTCGATTCGGCGGACCGCGTCTGGCGGAGCAGTTCGCCGGGGTCGAGCTTGAGGAACGCCTCGACCATGGCCGGATCGAACTGCGTGCCGGCGAAGCGGCGAATCTCGGTCAGCGTCACCTCCAGCGGCAACGCCCGGCGATACGTGCGGTTGCTCGTCATCGCGTCGAAACAGTCGGCCAGCCCGATGATCCGCCCGAACAGCGGGATGTTCGTGCCGGCCAACCCCTGCGGGTAGCCCCGGCCGTCGATCCGCTCGTGGTGGCAGTAGACTCCGGCGACGAGGTCCTGGACCTGCTTGATGCCGGCGAGGATCTTGGCGCCGATCTCCGGGTGCTTCTTCATGGTTGCGAACTCGGGCTTGGTCAGCCGGCCCGGCTTGGTGAGCACAGCCTCGGGCACACCGATCTTTCCGATGTCGTGGAGCAGGCCGGCGAGGTAGACCCGGCCCGCGGCGTATTCGTCGAGCCCGACGGCCTCGGCGATCTTGCGGGCGATCATGGCGACGCGTTCGGAGTGGCCGCAGGTGTAAGGGTCCTTGGCGTCGATGGAACTGGTGAGGGCCCGCAACATGCCCATCAACAACTGCTGGACGTCTTCGTACAGGTAGGAGTTTTCGAGGAAGACGGCCTCCTCGTCGGCGATCGACTTCATCAGCTTGACGTCGGTGGAGTCGAAATCGCCGGCGGCCTTGTTCATCGCCACGATCGCGCCGATCAGCTTGCCGTTGCGGACCATCGGGACCGCGGCCAGGCGGCGGACCTTGGAGTGATGGGCGAGCGAACGAAGCTGCCCGTCGTCGGCGGAGGGCGTGTTGTCCACGATCGGCTCGGGGCGGGCCTCGAACCGGCTGAGCAGTTCGTCCCACATCAACTGCTCGGCGGACGGGCTGGTCAGCTCGTCGCCGAGGCTGATGTGCTCGCTGATGAGCGGCTGGTCGGGTCGGAAATATCGGATGGCCAGCGACTGGACGGCCATGACTTCGAGCAGGTCGGCGCCCATGGTACGCAGGAAGTCGTCGGGCTTGTCGGTGACGGTGGTGCCGGCGGCGATGCGGTAGACGAGGTTGAGCTCTTCGTAGGTGTTGGTGAGATTGACGGACAGCTCGCCAAGCTCGTTGAGGCAGACGCTGTGGTCGTAGGCCTGTTCGACGGTCTGGCGGACGAGCTGCTGGACGACCGGGGCCTGGGCCGAATCGAAGCGAGCCTCCTGGGCGGCGGCCCGGAGCAGGAGCGTGCGGTCGAGCTTGCGGGCCTGGCAGAAGCGGGCGAGCTCTTCGCCGTCGGGCAGGTCGCGCCCGACGAACGAGGCGACGGCGACGCCGATCCGCCGGCGGCGGCGCTGGATGGGAACCAGCACGCAGGAGCAGCCGGGCAGGCAACTGACCACCTTGGACGACTCGGCGCCGAGGGTGCGAACGTGGTCCGCAGCCGAGCAGCCGGAGCCGCACTTCTGCCACACCATCCGCGAGAACGGGCCCGCCAGCGGGCCGGACTGGACCAGCCGGCCGTCGGGCGCGTAGACGCGCGTGGTCAGGCCAAGCTCGCTGAGCCTGGCCAGCACGTCGTCCAGCCATTCCCACTGGGGCAGGCTGGCCTCGCCGGCGTCGGGCGGGGCGGAGATGTTGGCGTTCGGGGCGGTCATTGGTTACTCACCCACACAGAACCACGGCACAGTTCGCAGTGACAGATGCGATCGGCATCCGTCTGTTTGTGGAGTGCGGTGTCGCAGCCGCGAAGCGGCAAGGCACCGCTTTGGTTTACAGGCGCCGGCTCGCGGCCCAGCCAAAGCGGTGCCTTCGCCCGCCTGCGGCGGGCTCGACACCGCACTCCACAAAAAGACATTCATCATTCATTCGGCACTCGCGACCTTCTTCTCACGCGACGGCTTCGTCGGGCGAGGCGGCTTCGGCCAGGCCGAAGATCTCTCGGACGGTGGCCAGCAGCTCGCGCGGGCTGAACGGCTTGCTCAGGACGGCGCGAATGCCGGTCCGCTGCATGTCCTCGGGCTCGAGGGCGTAGCCGCGGGCCGTGAGCATGATGGCCGGGATATCCTTGATCGCATCGTTTTCGCGCATGCGGCAGCACAGCTCGACTCCGTTCATCACCGGCATGTGGTAATCGGTGATGAGCAGGTCCGGCCGATCGCTGTTCATCACCTCGAGCGCCTCTTCGCCGTCGGCGGCGGTGAGGACGCCGAAGCCGGCGTTGCGCAGCTTGAGCGACACGACGTGAAGGATGTGGGCCTCGTCGTCGACGACCAGGATTTTCTTACTCATGGCACAACTCCCGAAGCGGTCAGCGATCAGCGATCAGCTTTCAGCCACGGCATCTTGCAGTAGCTGAACGCTGAACGCTGAATGCTGAAAGCTCTCTGTTCATTCCTCAGTCCGCCAGCTTGACCTGGAAGTAAAAAGTGCTCCCCTGGCCGACCTTGCTGAACACGCCGACCTCGCCGGCGTGGACGGTTTCGACAATGTGCTTGACCAGGCTGAGGCCCAGGCCGGTGCCCTTGGCCATCTTTTTGCTGGACTCGACGCGGTAGAACTTTTCGAAGAGGCGGGGCATGTCCTCCGGGGGGATGCCGACGCCGGTGTCTTTGATCTCGGTGCGGACGGTCTTTTTGCCCTCGTCGACGACGGTGCGGATGGTGACCCGGCCGCCGTCGGGGGTGTATTTGATGGCGTTGGAGAGCAGGTTGAGGATGGCCTGGTAGATCATGTCGCGGTCGGCCAGCACCTGGTAGAAGACGGGGGTGAGCTCGTCGACGAGCTGGATGCGCTTGGCGACGGCCTGCGGCCGGGCGACCTCGAGGGCGTCCTTGATGACGCTGGTGAGGGCGAGCGGCTCCTTGTGGATCTTGACGACGCCGGACTCGATGCGGCTGATGTTGAGGATGTTGTCGATGAGCCGGCCGAGGCGGTCGGTCTCGTTCTGGATGATGTCGTAGAACTCGCGGCGCGTGGTCTCGTCCTCGGCTTCGCCGTCGACGAGCATCTCGACGTAGGCCTTGATGGAGGAGAGGGGCGTGCGAAGCTCGTGGGAGACGTTGGAGACGAAGTCGGTCTTCATGGCGGCGACTTCTTTTTCGCGCGTGACGTCGTGGAGGACGGCGACGACGCCGTTGCACTCGCCCTTGGCGTCCATGACGCCGGACAAGGTGACGTTGAAGGTGCGCTTTTCGCCGGCGACCTGGCGGGAATATTCGACGACGCGGCGGCGACGCTCGGTGTTCTCGCTGCGGGTGTCGGTAACGAGCTTGACGAACTCCGAATCGTTGATGATGCGGGCCATCGGCTGGCGATACATGCGGCTCATCGTGAAACCGAAGGTGCGCTCGGCTGATTCGTTGGCGAGCACGAGCTCGTCGAAGCTGTCGGTGACTAACACGGCGTCGGAGATTGAAAAGATGATGGCCTCGGTGTGACGCTTCTCGGCGTCGGCGACGCGGATCTGGATGTCCAGTTCGCGTTTCTGGAGCTTCAACTGCTCGATGCGGCTCTTGATTCGCGTCAAATAGCGGTTGAACTCCTGGACCATCTGGCCAAGTTCGTCGTGACTGTCGACCATGATCAGGCCGACCTCGCCACTGCCTTCAAGCGTGAGCAACTGGTGGCGAACGATCTGCACGGTCTTGCCAAGCGACCGCCAGATCACGATAAGCACCAGCGCGCACACGCTGCTCATCAGGCCGACCGCCAACCAGCCCATAACGCGTTCGCGAACGGCCCCATCGCGCAGGCTCATCTGCGTAGCGTAGTAGGCCGTGCTGGATGCGAGCGCAATCAGCACGATCAGCACCAGGATGAGTCGTCGAGCGGTTCCCATGGATCACAACATCGCCGGCAACGCCGGCCGCGCTATTCGTTCACCTTCACACCCGCCGTCACCGTCGGCAACGTGCCTGCATCGTCCCGGACGCCCTTGCCGCCGGCCTTCGCCAGGCCGTTCAGCATTCGATTGGCCAGCGCGTCGTCCGGCGCGATCTGAAGCGCCCGGACCAACGCCTCCCTGGCCGACTCGCTGTTGCCCGTGCGACGATAGCTTTCCGACAGCAGGCACAGCATCAGCACATCTTTGGGCGCAAGCCGATGAGCCTTCTGGAACGCCCACACCGCTTCCGCCGGTTTGCCGCCTTGCAGCAGCGCATAGCCGCGGATCAACTGGGCCCCAGCCGAGTTCGACGCCAGCGCCAACGCCTTGTCCGCGTTCGCCGCAGCCTCGTCCCATTTCCCCCGCGCCAGCGCCGCTTTGGCCATGTTTTCCCACGCATCCGCACGTTTCGGGCAAAGCCGGCAAAGCTCCGCGAAGCAGTTCCGTGCCGACTCAGGCTGCCCCGCACTCAGATAGCAGTCCCCCAGCGCCGACAGCACTTCCGCCCGTTCCGCCGAGGTCGGCTCCGCCGCCTCAGCCGCCTTAGGGTCCGCCGTCGACGACAGCCGCGGCTCCACCCCCGCCGACCGCACCGGCTCCGGCGTCCGCTGCGAGTTCAACTGTTCCAGATACCCCTTCGCCTCGTCGTATTTCCCCGCCCGATACAGCGCCAGCGCCAGCGACCGCAAGATCGTCGTATCGTCCGTCGCCAGCCGGGCCGCCTCACGGAAGTACTTGGCCGCCTTCAGGTTATCGCCATGCGCCTGGCACAGCTCCCCCGCCGTCACACGCAGCGACACCGACTGTTCCTGCCCGAGCAGCGTCTCATCGATCAGCGCCAGCGCCTCCGTCAGCCGGTTCAGATGCCCCAATATCTCCGCCGTCGCGATCGTGTAGCACACGTTGCCCGGCGCCGACGACCGTGCCAACTGGTAGCTGGCCAACGCCTTATCGAACTGCCCCCACTTCTCATACTGCACCCCGCGGCAGTAGTACGCCTCCGCGCACCGCGAATCCAGGGCGATCGCCCCGTCGAACGCCGACACCGCCGCCTGACCCTGCCCCTTCTCCGCAAGTATCTGACCACGCAGCAGTTGCGTACGTGGATAGGTCGGGTCCAGGCTCGACGCCTGACCCACCGTCACCAGCGCCTTGTCCAACTGCCCCGTCTTGTACTGCTGCTCACCCAACTGCAATTGCACCGCCGCCCGGGCCCGCGACCACCTCGCCTCTGCCAGTTGCAGGTTCTCCTGGTGCATGTCCGAGCACCCCACCATCGCAAACATGCCGCTGCCGAACACCACCAGGATTCCGATCCGCCGAATCATTTTTGTCGTCGTCGTCTTCATGGTTTCCCTATCCTTCGTGAAATACCCAAATTGACATCCGTGTCCAAAAAAAACGGTTCATTCAGTTGGCACGACCACGGGCAATGTCGAATGTCGAACGCAGCCGGCGTCCGTCTGTTTGTGGAGTGCGGGAGCGCAGCTCCCGCTTTGGATCGACGCCGAGGCGTAACGGCTCCGCAAAGCGGTAGCTTCGCTACCGCACTCCACAAAAAGATATTCGTCGTTCGTCATTTTGCGTTCGTCATTCATTCGTCATTCCCCGTTCGTCACTTCCCCTGGTCCGCCGCCTTCGGATACAGCGTCTGCTCAGGCCGGCTCGTCGCCCTGCCCCCCATCGACCGCACCGGCGAGCCCCACTCGTTGGAGTCGCGATCCGGCGGGGGCGATAGTTCCGTGCCCGGCGCCGGGGGCGGCCCGAGGGTGTCCACCCACTTGTCTTCCGCGCCGATCACGTGGTTGTAGATGAAGTTCCGGGTCAGCGAGAAGTTGGACTCCCACGCCCGCCGGTGGGTCAGCTCTTCCTTCTTGTTGATCGCGTCCATGAACCGCGGCGACAGCCGCAGCGCCATGTTCAGGTCCCACAGCCCCTTGTCCATCCGCCCCGCCTCGATGTGCTGGAGCGCCCACTTGTAGTGGGCCTGTGCCAGCCGCTCGCTGCTCTGGGGCATCAGGCTCTGCCGGGCCCCGACGCTGATGCGTTCGATGTCTTCGAGGGCCTTCTCGCCGACCTCGGCGTAGGCCTGGTTGTTCTCGATGATGTGTACGGTCAGCAGGATGATGACTTCCTCGCGCTTCACCGTGTCGGACCGGGTGCGGAACAGGACGCCCGCGTAGGGGATGTTGCCCAGCCAGGGCACCTGCGAGCGGGCCGCCTTGGTGCTCTCGCGGAACAACCCGCCGATCACCACGGTATGCCCGTCCTTGACGATCAGGTTGGTGGTCACCTCGGTCGTTTCCTCGGTGGGCAGGTTGGCCGCCGTGATGCTGCCGCTCGAATCGCCGGGGTGGAGTTCCATGCGGACGTACCCGTCCTCGGCGATGAAGGGCCGGAACCGCAACTGCACGCCGGTCTCCAGGAACTCGACCTTCTGGTAGCTCTCGGTCTCGGTGCGGATGGTGGTCAGGTACCCGTCGCGCCGCCCGACGATCACCTCGCCGCGCTGCTTGTTCAGCGCCAGCACCTTCGGGTTGGCCACCACCGTCGTGTCGGTCACCTGCTCGAGCGCCCGGACGAACGCAGCCACGTTGTTGGTCACGATGCCGAAGCTGAATCCGCCGGGGGCGAAGTCCTGGAGGAAATCGGTCTTCGCGTTGAACGTCGTCTTGTTGAAGTCCGTGCGGGCCAGGTCGCCGTCCACCTTGGACGACCCGCTCGGATACGACGGCGTCGCCGTCCCGCTCGAACTGCTCCCACCCGTCCCGCCGGTCCCGCCCGAACCGCTGCTGCTCGCCCCGCCCAGGCTGGCGAAGTCGATCCCGCCCAGCGTGTTGAAGTCGATGCCCAGGGCGTTGGTCTCGTCCAGCGTCGCGTTCAGGATCGTCGCCTCCACCAGCACCTGCCTCGGCCGGACGTCCAGTTCCTTGAGCACCTTGCCGATCACCTGGAGGTTTTCCGGCGAATCGGTCACCACCAGGGCGTCATCGGTCGCGTAGCTGTTCCCGCCCGTGCTGGCGCTGCCCGACTCGATCCCCGTGACCGCCGCCGCCGTCGCCGACACCTGGCCCAGCGGGCTGAGCAGCGGCTTGATCATCACGCTCGCGTCCGCCGCCGTGATGTAGTGCAGCTTGAACACCGTCGAGGCCACCGCCTTGGCCGCCTTGGTCAGCTCCTCCATCTCCTTCTTCGTGTACACGTAGATGAAGTTCTCTTTCCGCACATACGCCAGCCCCAGCGGCGTCAGGATCGAATCGAGAACCTGGTCGAACGTCACGTTGTACAGGTTCGCTTCCACCTTCTGCGAGCCGTCCACCTTGCCCGACAGCACCACGTTGTCGCGCGTCTGCATCGTCACCATGCGCAGGGCGCTGGCCAGGTCCAGGTCGCGGAAGTGAAGTTCCTGAATGACATCCCCGCCCCCGCTGCCCTTGTCCGAACCAGCCGCCGGCACCAGCACGCTCTTGCCGCCGCCGGGCTGACTCGTGGGGGGGGCCGCCAGGATGGCAGCCGTCATGAAGGTGAGTACGATCGCTACAGATGCTACGGCAAGCCAACGGGCAGGCCGATGGCAATTCACGGGACGCTGCATGACTGATGCTCCTTACCAGTAATGCCTTTGACCGTCGTGACCGCTTGTCTGGAGGGGTTATCGGGTCAGCCGGGGGAGGGCTTTCGTTAAAAACGGCAAAGTCAGCCAGGGGGCGGGGGTCGGGGGTCGGGGGCTGGG
>JAQTVL010000387.1 GCA_028706835.1 Phycisphaerae bacterium
ACTCGATCGGGAACAGCAGTTCCACCCGGCGGTCGAGGTTCCGCGGCATCCAGTCGGCGCTGGACAGGTAGACCTCTTCGTTGCCGCCGTTGCGGAAATAGAGCACCCGGCTGTGCTCAAGGAACCGGTCCACGATGCTGACCACCTCGATGTTCTCGCTGACGCCCTTGACGCCCGGCCGAAGGCAGCACACGCCGCGAACGTTCAGGTGAATCTTCACGCCCGCCCGCGATGCGTCATACAACGCCGCGATCATCTCCGGGTCCGACAGCGAGTTCAGCTTGGCCATAATCGCCGCCCCGCGCCCGGCCTCCGCCCGCTCGATCTCCCGGCGGACCAGGTGCAGCAGGCGCTGCCGCAGGCCGAGCGGCGCCGCAACGATCTTCCGCCAGCCGACCGGCAGGCTGTAGCCGGTGACCATGTTGAAGAACGCCGCCACGTCGCTGCCGAAGTCCTCGTCGCAGGTGATAAGGCCGAGGTCGGTGTACTGCTGGGCGGTCGTCTCGTTGTAGTTGCCGGTCGCCAGGTGGACATATCGGCGGATGCGGTCCGGCTCGCGGCGAACGATCATCAGCGCCTTGGCGTGAACCTTCAGCCCCGACAGGCCGTATACCACCTGGGCCCCTGCCCGCTCCAGCCGGCGGGCCCACTCGATATTGCGGGCCTCGTCGAACCGCGCCTTCAGTTCGACCAGCACGCTGACCTGCTTGCCGTTGGCAGCCGCCTGCTCCAGCGCGGCGATGATCTTCGACGCCCCGCTGGTGCGGTAGAGCACCTGCTTGATCGCCCGCACGTTGCGGTCCGCCGCCGCCTCCTGCAACAGCCGGACGACCACGTCGAACGTCTCGTAGGGGTGGTGGACCAGAATGTCGTCCTTGCGGATCGCGGCCCACACGTCCACGTCGCCGGCCAGTTCCGCCACCGGCTGAGGACGCCACTGCGGGTAGCGAAGCGTGCTCAGCCCCGGCAGGTTCACCAGCGACCACCAGGCCTTCAGGTCCAGCGGGCCGGGGATGCGAACGATCTCCTCGTCGCCCACGTCGAGCAGTTTCTTGAGCGTTCGCTCCGCCCACGGCGAGGCGTTCCCCGCAAGCTCCACGCGGACGAATCGGCTCTCCCGCCGCCCGATCAGCACCTCGCTCATCGATGCGACGTAGTCCTCGTCCTTGCTCTCCTCGACCGACAGGTCGCCGTCGCGCGTCGCCCGGAACAGCGTCGTCTCCAGGATTTCCTGGTCCTGGAACAGCCGCCCGATGAACGCCAGCACCACGTCTTCCAGCAATACGAACTCGTGCTTCTCCGCCGGCACGACGATCATCCGCGGCAGCGTCGCGGGGATGGCAACGACGGCGACCCGCTCCGCCTTGCCTTCAGCCGCGGGGCCTCGCAGGCGGAGCAGCACGTTGATCGCCAGGTCCGGCACCCGGCTGAATTTCCGCTCGTCGTCGACCGCCAGCGGCGTCAGCAGCGGATACACCTGCTCGCCGAAAACCGCCTCGATGTGGCGGTGCTGCTCGACGAGCAGTTCCGACGGCATCAGCCGGCGAAGCCCGCTTCGGGCCAGCGTCGGCCAGACCTTCTCGTTGAAGCACCCGTATTGCCGCCGGACCATTTTGCGGATGGCGACAGCCACCTTGTCGATCTGCTCGCGGACCTCCATGCCGGACGGGCAGTCGTTGCTCTTGCCGGTCCGCAGCATGTGCCGCAGCGAAGCCAGCCGGATCATCGCGAATTCGTCAAGGTTCGAGCTGACGATGGCCAGGAACTGGAGCTGGTTCAGCGGCGGGGTCTTCGGATCCTCCGCCTCCTGGAGCACGCGCTCGTTGAACGCCAGCCAGCTCAGTTCGCGATTCAGGAAGTGTTTCGGCTTATAGGTGAAATTGCTCATCCGACCGCCGGCGCCTCCTCCAGAACGACCGTCATGCCGTAGACGTCCTCGAACAGGTCGGCCTTGGTCTTCAGCCCGCCACGCTCGACCGACAGGTCCTCCGCGCCGGGCACGTGGATGACGAACGCATCGCCCCGCCGCTCGAAGGTCGCATCCTTGACCCGCTGGAGGTGCGCCCGGTCCAGGGCGTCCGCCACGCGAAGCAGCGACGCCAGCTTCGAGACCACCACCCGTTCCGCCCGCGGCATCGACATGTACTCGATGTGCGTCGGCCGGGGCGTCGCCTTGCGGTGGTAGCGCACCACGTTGGCGATGATCTCCTTCTCGCTCTTCCGCAGCCCGAAAATGTCCGACTCGCTGATGATGTAGCGGGCGTGCTTGTGGTGCGCGGTGTTGCCGATGAATATCCCGATGTCGTGCAGGATGCCCGCGACCTCAAGCATCAGCCGCTCGCGCAGGCCGAGCGAGTGCTCCTCGTGCAGTTCATCGAACATCCGGAGCGCCAGCTTGGTCACGTGCAGCGCGTGCTTCTCGTCGTAGTGGAACTTGGCGCCCAGCGCCTTGGCGCTGGCGATCACCTGCCGCGGGAAATCGTCCCCACGCCGCCCGCTGATGATCCCCGACATCTCCAGCAGCAGGCCGTCGCGGATGCTCACCATCGGCACGAGCGCCTCGCCGGCCGCGGTGTTCTCCATGAACATCGAGTAGATCATCATCGACGGCGTCAGCGTCTCGGCGTCGGCGAACGGCAGCGAGAACCGGTCGACCAGGTCGTCCACGCCGAGCTTGCCGATGTCCTGCGCGAACGACTTGAACTTGTCCGCCGGGATCGCCGCCAGCCTCGCCCCCTTCGGGTCCGCCAGCGTGCGGGCGGCGAACCGCATGTCCGAGCCGATCGCGACGAAGCACGTCACGCCCTTCAGGTCCACCTGGCGCAGGATGTTCTCGATCGCCCCGCCGATCTCCCGGCGAAGCAGCCGGCGCTTCGCCAGCGGGCCGACATCCTGCGTCTCCGGCCGCTGCTGCATGCGCACCGCCCCCAGCGGCAGCGTCTGCGACAACTCGATCTCGCCGCGCTTGAGCACCATCACTTCCGTCGAGCCGCCGCCGACCTCGATGATCAGCGAGCCGGTCGCGCTCGCCAGTTTCTCGCCCACCACGTCCTGAACCGCGCTGAACGTCAGCCGGTTCTCCTCGATGCCTTCGATCACCTCGATGTCGATCCCCGTCCGCACGAATATCCAGTCCAGGAACGTGTCGCGATCCGCCGCCTCGCGCAGGGCGCTGGTCGCGATCACCCGGCTGGTCGTCACCTGGTAGCCGTCCATCAGCCGCTTGAACCCGCGAAGCACGTCGATAACCTCGCTCCGCGTCGCCCGCGAAATCCGCCCCGTGGTGAACACGTCCCGCCCGATCGGAACGGGCTTGGCCGGCGTCTCCAGAATGCGGATCTCGCCGCGCGGCGTGATCTCGGCGATGGCCATCCGGATCGCGCTGGCGCCGATATCCAGCGCCGCGACAATCGTGCTGGTGGTGGGTGTTGCGGGCGTTGTCATCGTGCCTCTTCCGCTTGCGTTTTCGCAGGGCCGGCGAATCTACTTCTTCTTCGCATTCCTCGTATTCTTCCCATTCTTCTGATTCTCCGCCAGCCGCTCCGCCACCAGCTTGGCGGCCCCCATCGCCACCGCGTCGTCGCCTAACTTCGTAGCGACGACCGTGACGAACTTCGCCAGGAACGGCAGCGCGTTCTCCTTGATCGCCCGGCTGACTTCCTCGACGTACAGCCTGGGCATCGCCTCCACCATGCCGCCGCCGAGCACCACCGTGTCCGGGCTGAGCACGTTCACCACGTTGACCGCCGCCAGCCCGATGCGGGCCGCCTCCCGCCGGACGATCTGCTCGACCATCTTGTCGCCGCCCGCGATTGCGGCGGCGATCTGGCTGCTGCGGATGTCGCGCAGATCGCTGCCCGCCTCTTCCGCCAGGTGGCGGGCCTGGCCTCGGATCACCAGCCCCGCCAGTTGCCCGGCGATGGGCAGCCGCCCGGCGTAGGCCTCCAGGCAGCCCCGCTGCCCGCAGCCGCACAGCGGCCCCTCGGGGTCGAACACAACATGGCCGATCTCGCCCGCGGCCCCGCTGGCGCCGTGGTGAATCCGGCCGTCGATGAGGATTCCGCCACCAATGCCCGTGCCCGGGAACACGCCCAGCACGTGCCGCCCGCCGCGGGCCGCGCCGAAGTGGAACTCGCCGTAGGTGCCCAGGTTCACGTCGTTATCCACCGCGACCGGCGCCTTGAACCGGCTGGACAACTTGTCCGCCAGCGGAAAGTTCTTCCACCCGATGTTCGGCGTGTCGATGATCACGCCGGTCTTCGGGTCCAGCGGGCCCGGCGAGCCGACGCCGATGCCGAGCAGTTCCTTCGGCCCGATCTTGGTTTCCTTCATCGCGCCGTCCACGCACTCGACCACGCGGTCGAACAGCGACCCGCCCTTCCTGGCCTTGCCCTTCCCCCGGGTCTTCATGCGGAACCGCCCGAGCACCTTGAACTTCTCGTCGACCACGACGGTCATCAGTTTCGTGCCGCCGATGTCCAAGCCGATCAGACACTGCCGCTGCTTCTTCGCCATGATGCACCTGAGTGGTTTGACCTAATAAGCGATACCCCCCGACCATCCGCCCGACCGGGCAGACGATTCTCCGCATTTTAGCGTCGCCGGACAAGTTAATTCGCCACATCGCCTCGTTGAGGGCCATCTATCCAGGGCGTCAGTTGGATTTCAAAGTTGGATTTCAAGCCTCTACCCCCCTCTTGAAATCCAACTTCTCTCAGAAGATTTGGCCTGGTTCAAATTGTGTGGGTTTTGGGTAACAGTTCCGACAGGGCGACTGGTTCCCTTGCGGGGTAGGTGTGGGAGGGGCGATCACCGCCGGGCGGTCAGTTGCGGGCGAAGCGTTGGAAGCCC
>JAQTVL010000012.1 GCA_028706835.1 Phycisphaerae bacterium
CCGATCAGCGCCACGTCCGCCGTCTGGAGCGCCGCGTCGGTGCCCGCCGTGCCCATCGCGATGCCGACATCCGCCGCCGCCAGCGCCGGGGCGTCGTTGATCCCGTCCCCGACCATCGCCACGGCCCCGGTGCAATCGAACGCCAGCCGGCGAACCTCGGCCACCTTCTCGCCGGGCAGCAACTCAGCCGCGTAACTGTCGATCTCCAGTTGCGACGCAATCGCCCGCGCCGTCGACCGGTTGTCCCCCGTCAGCATGACCATGTGCGCCCGATGTTCATGGTCTTTGTCTTTGTGTTCACCATTTGCCATTTGGCATTCAGTATTTGGCGCTTCTTCAATCTTCGCCCCGCCCCTGCCCCGCAGCCCCGGGTTCGCCTGCCGCAGCGACTCGATCGCCGCCCGCGCCGTCGGCCGAACCTGGTCCGCCACCGCGACCAGGCCGAGCACCTCCGCCGCCGCTGCGCCCTCTTTTCCCACCACTATCACCGTTCGGCCCTGCCCCTCCAGGTCGATCACCCTCTGCCCCAGCCCCGCCAGGTCCGCGCCACGCTCCCGCGCCAGCCTCCCGTTGCCGATCCAATACTCGCAGCCGTCGATCCGCCCGATGAGCCCCCTGCCGGGCAGCACGCGAATCTCAGCCGGCTCCGCCCACTGCACGCCCGCCTCGCGGGCCTTGTTCAGCACCGCGTGGGCCACGTGGTGCGTGCTGTGGCTCTCCAGCGCCGCCGCGATCCGCAGCAGATCAGCCGCCGTGGTTGTCCCGTTGGCCACCACGTCGGTCACCACCGGATGCCCGGTCGTCAGCGTGCCGGTCTTGTCGAACACGATGCAGTGAACGCGGGCCAGCGTCTCGAGATGCACGCCGCCCTTGATGAGCACCCCCCGGCGGGCCGCTGACGCCAACGCCGACACCACCGCCACCGGCGTGCTGATCACCAGCGCGCACGGGCAGGCCGTCACCAGCAGCACCAGCGCCCGATACAGCCACCCATGGTCGCCCGGCGCGGGGTCGAGGAACGGCTGGCCGAGGAACACCGGCGGCACGATCGCGACCAGCGCCGCCGCAACGACCACCAGCGGCGTGTAGACCCGCGCGAACCGGTCGACGAACCGCTGCGCCGGCGCCCGCGCCGCCTGGGCCTGCTCGACCAGGTGAATGATCGTGCTGATCGTCGATTCGCCGGCTGTCCGCGTCACGCGGATGGTCAGCGTCGAGTCGAGGTTGATCGTGCCCGCCAGCACCGCGTCGCCGGGCTCCTTGCCCGCGGGCATCGATTCGCCTGTCACGGCGGACTGGTCCACGCTGCTGCTGCCGCGCTCCACCAGGCCGTCCAGCCCGATCCGCTCGCTCGGGCGGACCTGCACCGAGGCGCCGACCGGCACCTCTTCCGGCGAGGCCATCCGCTCTCCGCCGGCGTCGTCGACCACGCGGACGCGGTCGGGCTTGAGTTTCAGCAGCGACCGGATCGCATGCCGCGCCCGGTCCATCGCCCGCTCTTCCAGCCACAGCGACAAGGCGAACAGGAACGTCACCGTCGCCGCCTCGGACCAGTAGCCGATCGACATCGCCCCGATGATCGCCACGGTCATCAGCACGTTCATGTCGATCCGCCGGCCGAGGGCCGACACGATCGCCGCCCGCGCGACGTAGAACCCGCCGATCGCGGTGGCTGCCAGGTAGAGCGAGACGTGCAGCGTTGGGCTGGTCCTGCCGAGCCAGTGGATCGCGCCCGCCGTCAGCAGCAGCGCCAGCGAGGCCATCGCAAACAGGAACCGCCGGTTCTGCCGAACCCACTGCCATCCGGCAGCCTTCGCCGCTCGACCGGCCGGCGGCGACTCAACATCATGCCCAGCCAGGCGAACCCGGCTGACGATCTGGTCGCGATCAACGCGGAGCGGATCGAACGTGACGCGCATCGAGCCAGCCGCGAAGTTCACTTCCGCTTCGACCACACCGGGCAGTTTCCGCATCGACTCCGCCAGCCCGGCCGCGCAGGACGGGCAGTCCATGCCGACGATCTTGAAGGTCGCCTGTTCGGTGTCGACCGCCGCGACCGAAGCGTCATTGTTCTTCAACGCACTCAATAGGCCCAAGGCCCGCGGATCAGCGCGGGTCTTCCTCTGTCCCCCTCTCTGCATCATAGACGGCGCGGCGAATCTCTTCAACGAAGGCGGTTCTTCGCTGTTTGTGGAGTGCGGTAGCGCAGCTACCGCTGTGGGTCGGTGCCAAAGCGTGACTGCTACCGAAAGCGGTAGCTTCGCTACCGCACTCCACAAAAAGACATTCATCGCCCGCTGCTCAGTTCTGCGTTTGTCACTTCGGTTCTTGCCCGTTCACGACTTCGCCCGCATAATGTCCGGCTTATGTCGCCACGCCGAACCAGGCTGCTGCTTCTCGCGATCGCCGTGCCGCTCGCCGGCTGCGCCGGGCGGGGCTGGGCCCGCATCGAGCCGCTCGCGTCGCTCTCGCTGAACGACACGCGAATCTTCGATCGCACACAGGCGTTCCTGGCTGCCCCCATCGACCGCTATCACCCCATCCGCCCGATGATGCTTACCGGCAAGGCCGAGGTCGAGAGCGTCGAGGGCGACGTGATCCGCACCTGGCTGCTGCTCGCCTACGTCGCCCCATCCGACGTGCCAGGCCGGGTGAACGTGGTTGCGATGGTGGCGCGGCAGGATCACTCGAAGAAGCCCGTCTGGCGGTTCTACGGCGGCAGCGGCGACGTCGAGTTCTGGCAGTACGCCCGGCACTGCATGATCTACGGGAACGTGCGCCCAGCCAACAAGGACGAGCTCGACCTGACGCAGCAGGTCTTCTCCGCCTGCGTGACCGGGGCCGCCAACTTCGGGCGATTCCGCAAGGAGGCGGGCAAACTGCTGGCCGAGCTGGATCGCGTCCGCGAGGGCCTGCCCGCCGACTCGGACATCCGCGCCGAGATTGACGAGGCAACGCGGTCGATGCGGAAGGTCATGGGGGTAGGGAAACCGGCGAAGACTCGCAAGGGCCGGGGGGACTGACAAGCTAGAACGTGTATGAGGACCGATTACTTCGTCGCATGGCGATTGCAGCGGAGCGCCGATCTCCGCCCCCGGATCATCGCAGTCGTTGTGTTTCCCACTCCAGCAACAGTTCGGGCAGCATTTCGATCTTTCCGCCAGTCATCGCCTCCAATTCCTGGCGAGTCCACACGGGCGTTTTCTTCGGAACCGGGGGCAACGGGTCAGTGATTCGGATGCGGACCCGGTGAAGAAGAAACAGGCCGCCGATGGCGAAGAGGGGGAGTCCCGCTTCCAACGGGCCCATTCGATTGATGGCAACGCCCGTGCCAATCAACCCGACACCGCCTAGAAAGATGACCCAGGCGACGGATGACCAGACCTTTGCGAGAGCGGCGCGAAAAGCCAATCGCCCGTAACCCGGAACACTGGGCACCCGCCCACACTTTGGACAGGGAACCGGCCGACCTGTCTCAAGTTTGCGATTCAACCTGTCTGCATTCTTGTCCTTCGCGGACATGAGGTACGCATACTGAGTACCGCAGTCAGCGCAGGTGAGCGCCTTGAGTTCACTGCCTTGGAACTCGCTTTCGAAGATCGGAATCGGGATCACGCGGTACCCTCCCCTACTGACGGTCCTGCCACTCTTCGTGCCACGCCATCTGGATCGCTTCGAGGACCTTCTCGTTGCTCCCGGCCGGGTCGTCCTTGAAATCCGGCAACTCGATCACCCAGCGACGCAGGTCGGTGAACCGCACCGTCAGCGGATCGACATCCGGGTGCGCCTCCAGCAGCCCGATGGCGATGTCCTCAATGTCAGACCATTTCACCGGCCCCATGTGGCATCCCTCTGCGTTTCATTCCGAATTCCGAATTCCCCATTCCGAATTCGGTTCATTCCATCAGCGTCTTCCTGATCCCCAGTTCCGCCAGCCGCCGGGTCATCTTGCCCAGTTCGTCCAGCCGCTTGTGCAGCGGGTCGGGCTCAGTCCCGGCCGCCAGCCGCTCCACGTCGGCGATCGCCGCCTCGATCTTCACCCGCTCGTCAGCCGGCAACGCGTCGCCCACGCGGGCCAGCGTCTTGCGGATCGCGCGGATGTCCACGTCCGCCTGGTTGCGCAGGTCGATCAGCCGATGGGCGGTCAGGTCCGCGCGGGCCGACGCAATCGACTCCGCCACCATCCGCTCGATCTCCGCCTTGGCCAGCCCGTGGGTGGGCGTGACCTGGACGCTGGCCGACCGGCCCGAGCGTTCCTCCGCCGCGGTCACGTTCAGGATTCCGTCGGCGTCGATGTGGAATGTTACCTTGATCTTGGGCAGGCCCGCGGGCATCGGCGGGATGTCGCGCAGGTCGAACGTGGCCAGCGAGCGGCAGTCCTTGACCAGCTCGCGCTCGCCCTGGAGGACGTGAATCTTCACGCTGGTCTGGCCGTCAACGAACGTGGTGAACTTCTCGCTGGCCGAGCACGGCACGTGGGTGTTCCGCATGATCAGCTTGCTGACCGCGCCGCCCATCGTCTCGATGCCCAGCGACAGCGGGGTCACGTCGAGCAGGAGCAGATCGCGGGTCTTGCCGGCCAGCACGTGGGCCTGCACCGCCGCGCCCAGCGCGACCACCTCGTCGGGATTGATGTCGGTGTGCAGCGGCACGTGGCCGCCAAAGAAGGCGGCAACCTTTTGCCGCAGCAGCGGCATCCGCGTTACGCCGCCGACCATGACGACCGCATCGAGGTCCTCGCCGGCCAGCCCCGCGTCTCGCAACGCGATGCGGCAGTGTTCGAGCGTCTTGTCGATCCACGGCGAACAAAGGTCTTCCACCTGCTGGCGCGTCAGTTCCAGCTCGAACGCCGGCTCCCCGGGCACTTCCAGGCGCACCGTCGCGCGGTCGCCTGACGATAGCGCGATCCGGGCGGCCTCCGCCTGCTCGCGGAGTTGGCTGAGCAGTCGCGGGTCTTCGCCGAGGGCGTGGCCGCGAGCCGCCTCGAACCGGGCGCGGATGAACCGCATCACGTCGCGGTCGAGGTCGTCGCCGCCAAGGTAGGTGTCGCCGTGCGTGGCCAGCACCTGGAACACGCCCTCGCTGATCCGCAGGACCGAGATGTCGAACGTCCCGCCGCCGAGGTCGTAGACCGCGACCTTGCCGTCGTGCTCGCGATCGAGCCCGTAGGCTAGCGCCGCCGCCGTCGGCTCGTTCACGATCCGCAGCACGTCCAGGCCGGCGATCCGCCCGGCGTCGCGCGTCGCCTGACGCTGGGCGTCGTCGAAATAGGCCGGCACCGTAATGACCGCCTTGGTGACCGGCCTGCCGAAGTGCGCCTCCGCCCGGCGCTTGAGCGTCGCGAGGATCACCGCGGACAATTCCTGGGGCGTGTAGAACCGGTCGCCGATCTGCACGCGGACCAGGTCGGTCATCGACGACTCGACCACGTGATACGGCAGAAATTCCAGCTCCCGGCCGAGGTCGCCGAGGCCCTTGCCCATCAGCCGCTTGATGGAGAACACCGTCGTCTGCGGCTGGAGCGTCGCGCATCGCCGCGCGTCGAAACCGACCAGAGTCTCGCTCCCCGCGAACGCGATGACCGACGGCACGAGCGTCGAGCCGTCCGGCCCGGGCAGCACGACCGGCTTGCCGGTTTCCGGCGACATGATCGCCACGAGCGAGTTGGTCGTGCCCAGATCGATGCCGATGACCGGCTCGTCGGTCGGAGGCGCCGGCGGCTGCTGAGATCGATGGATGTTGATGCCGATGGGGGTCATTTCAAACCTAGCGATGCCCGGGCAGCGACGCGAAATGCCCTGCAACGGCGAACGGCGTCCTTGAGAATCTGTTTGTTTGCGGACGGACCGGGATAGCGGGGCAGCACAGCAAAGTTGGCAAGGTAGCCCAAGTCGGCCCGAAAGACATCCCAGGTCGGCTCCAGCGGCGTCACTAGGTCGAGGAGGACGACCAGCGCGTGTATTTTTGGAATTGGCTGTCCCGCCTCCGCCAGCCGCCCTTTAAGGTACTTCTCAGCGCACTGTTGTGCGTGAAAACAACCGCCGTTGTAACTCGGGCACCTTTGGGCTCGCAGTTCTCGCCCCATCATTGCGAAGTCTTCTTCCGCTCTTTCGATCCATTCGCGCGTGATGGCCTTCATAGAGCACCTTGCCTCTCGCCAGTATCTCCTGCATGAACGAATCGCCCATAGCTACCCGTTTCCGCACATACCCCGGCGTGCGGACCAGGATGTCGGTCGGAAATGACGGGGCGATCCGCAGTAGAACTTCAGCAGACTTGTAAGCCGGGTGCCCTTTGAACGCCATGACCACCAGCAGGTCGACGTCACTATCTTCGGTGGGCCGGCCGTAGGCGTACGACCCGAACAGGATCACCCGCTGGGCCGGAAAATCCAGGACAATTCGCCGACCTAAGGCGCGAATATCCTTCATGCTGATCATAACCGCCGCCTTTCGTTGGGCTGGCTCGATTATATTCGTCACCGCAACCGCTGCGCACAGAATTCCCCGGCGAGAGTGCTTCACGCCCGGCTTTCCTTGACCAGGTTCTGCAAGTAGCGGATGCCGTTGAGCATCACGCGGATTTGGCTGACCAAGTCGGCTACGCGGCGGTCGTCGCCAGCTGTCTGGGCGGATTCCAGGTCCGCGTGCAACTGGGCGAGCTTCGCAAACGCGGCGTCGGCGCGACCGGTCAGCCTGGCGTTCACGCCGGCCAGGTCGGCGGACCGGCCCGCGGCCTTGGCGGACTCGATCTGCTCGCGGAGTTCCATCACCTCGCCGAGCAGGTCCGGCGGCACGCGCTTGTCGTCGGTGGCGCTCGGCCCGCCCGCCCGGGCCAGCAGATACTCCGACCGGCGAAGCGGGTCCCGCAACTGCCGATAGGCGTTGTTCAGCCGGGCCGACAGGTCCTCGCTGAGCGAGCGTTCCGGCCCGCCGATCTTGCCGAAGTAGTCCGGGTGGACCATCCGCGACAGGCGCAGATAGACCGACTCCAACTCGTCGAGGTCGATCGCGTAGGTGGCGGGCAGTTGCAGAAGCTCGAACGCCTCCGCGCTGTCGCCAACCGGCTGAAGCGTGTTGCACGCCTCGCACACCATCGGCGTGCTCATCTCCGACTGGCAGTGCGAACAGCGAACGGGATAGGAAATGGGGTCTTTCGCCATGGAGCATCCTATCTATGCGCAGAAGCTCTTCCCGCAACCACAGGTGCTCGTTGCCGTCGGGTTGCTGAACCTAAACCCCCTGCCCATCATGCTATCGCACCAGTCGATGGTCATTCCGTTGACATACATGTAGCTCTTGGGGTCACAAACGAGTTTTACACCCTTGCACTCCATCACCTCGTCGCCTTCTGCCGGCTTGTCCGTGGTGTCCAACAGATATTCAAATCCTGCACATCCACCACCCTTGATGGCAACTCGCAAAAATGTCTCAGGAGGCAAGTCGTGCTGCTTGAAGAAACTCTTAATCTCCTCAACGGCCCGTTCGGTCAGTTCAATCGCCATGACGTCTCCTTCTTAACCCCAAAAGCGCGGACCTTCGGTCCTGCGGCTAAACGCGACTGGTCGTCTCCCCGTCCTCTTTCTCCGCGTCTCCGCGTCTCCGCGTCCCCGCGTCTTCTGTCACTGCCTCGCCCGCTCGCTCCCTCTTTTCCTTCACATCCTTGATCGCCGCGCGGATCGCGTCCTCCGCCAGCACCGAGCAATGGATCTTCACCGGCGGCAGCGACAGCTCGCGGACGATATCCGTGTTGCGTATCTCCATCGCTTCGTCGAGCGTCTTGCCCTTGATCCACTCGGTGGCCAGCGAGCTCGATGCGATCGCGCTCCCGCAGCCGAAGGTCTTGAACTTCGCGTCGACGATTCTGCCGGTCTGCTGGTCGACCTCGATCTGGAGCTTCATTACGTCGCCGCACTCGGGCGCCCCGACGACGCCGGTGCCGACGTTCGGCTTGTCCTTGTCCAGCGACCCGACGTTCCGCGGGTTGTTGTAGTGGTCGAGAACTTTATCGCCGTAGGACATCATCAAACTCCGTTGAATGCTGCAAGGAAAATGCAAAATGCAGAGTGCAAAGTGCAAAATGAAAAATGGAAGAAAGACAGAGAAACGCGGCGCGCTTCATTTGCCATTTTGCATTTTTCATTTTGCATTTTGCATTTCCTGTCTTACGCCTTCCACTGCACCTTGCTGACGTCGACGCCCTCCTGGGCCATCTCATACAGCGGGCTCAGCTCGCGAAGCCGCTTGACCGCAGCCACCGCCTGGGCCGTCACGTAATCCACCTCTTCCTGGGTGTTGAACCGACCAAGCGAGAACCGGATGGAACTGTGGGCCAACTCGTCGCCGACGCCCAGCGCCCGCAGCACGTAGCTCGGTTCGAGCGAGGCCGACGTGCAGGCGGAGCCGGAACTGACGGCGATGTCCTTCATGCCCATCATCAGGGCCTCGCCCTCGACGAACTCGAAACTCAGATTCACGATGCCCGGCAGGCGGTGCTCCGGGTGGCCGTTCAGCGTCACGTGCGTCAGTTGGCTGGCGATGCCCTGGTGCAGCCGGTCGCGAAGCTGTTGGATCCGCGGGGCCTCGACGGGCATTTCCGCGACGCAGATTCGGGCGGCCTCGGCAAAGCCGACGATGCCCGGCACGTTCAGCGTGCCCGACCTCATGCCGCGCTCGTGTCCGCCGCCGTCCATCTGGGCCGCCAGCCGGACACGCGGGTTCTTCCGCCGCACATACAGCAGCCCGATGCCCTTGGGCCCGTAGACCTTGTGCCCGCTGGCGCTGAGCAGATCGATGTTCATCGCATCGACATTGATCGGCATCTTGCCGAACGCCTGGGTCGCGTCGGTGTGGAACAGCAGGCCACGCTCGTGCGCGATCGCCCCGATCCGCTCGATCGGGTGGATCGTGCCGACCTCGTTGTTGGCAGCCATCAGCGAGATCAGGATCGTCTTGTCCGTGATCGACCGCTTCAACTCATCGAGGTCGATGCTGCCCGTCCGGTCGACCGGCAGAAACGTCACGCGGTAGCCGAGTTGCTCGAGGTGTTTGCACGGGTCGAGCACGGCCTTGTGCTCGGTCACGCACGTGATGATGTGGTCGCCCTTGTCGCGATACATCTCCGCGGCGCCCTTGATGGCCAGGTTGTTCGACTCGGTCGCGCCGCTGGTGAAGACGATCTCCTTGCCCGACGCCCCCAACGCCGCGCCAAGCTGTTCGCGGGCATCGTCAGCCGCCTTCTCCGCCGTCCAGCCGAACACGTGGTTTCGGCTGGCGGCGTTGCCAAACGTCTCGGTGAAGAACGGGGCCATCTTCTCGAAGACCCGCGGGTCGACGCGAGTGGTGGCCGCATTATCAAAGTAGATCGGCAGTTTCATTTCAACATCCACTAAACAGTAATCAAATGATCCTGACAGCGACACTTGCATGTTATCGATCCGGCTCTGGGCCGGTCGGCTCACGTCTCGACACCCGATTCCGTCCCCACGCCGGCCGACGCCGGTTCCGTGCCCGGCACCACGACATCCGCGAGGGTCGCAGCCTCCAGAAAATCGTTCAACTTGCGATGTAACTTGAGTACTGGCCCGCGGATAGGGCAACTTCCAACGCACAGGTCGTCCTCGCCCTTGCCGACACACTGCACAAATCGGATCGGACCTTCCACCGCGTCGATCAGCCTGGCCAGCGAAACCTTGGCTGGGTCGTCTGCGATCTTGTAGCCGCCCTTGGCCCCGCGGGTCGAGACGACCAACCCCTCGTGGTTCAAGGTCTTAAGGATGTTCATCAGCACAGGCAGCGGCAGCGAATACTCCTGCGATATCTGCCGAGCCGAGCAGAACTGGCTAGGCCTCTCCGCCAGGTATGCCATCGCGATCAACGCGTAGTCGGTCTTCTTGGTCAGCGAGAGCATGGGTAATCCGCCTGGTCAGGGTCCGAGATCGCCTTCCCATATAGGACTCTGCACGTACGATATCAGATTTCCGCCCTAAGTCAAGCGCTCGGCTTGTGAATTGACCTGGATCACGCCAAGCCGCCGATTGACGCCGCCGCCCCTGCGGGTTATACCACACGCTCCGATTTCCCAGCGCGAAGGAGTTGCCCATGCGATACGTCGAGCACCACATCCACATGTATTCCCGAACCACCGACGACTACGCCCGCATGGCGGCCGCCGGGTTCGCCGTCATCGTCGAGCCGTCGTTCTGGCTGGGGTCGGCGCGCCGCTCGCCGCAGACGTTCTGGGACTACTGGAACCACATGATCACCTTCGAGCCGACGCGGGCCAAGGCTGCCGGCATCGACTACTACTGCGCGATCTCGGTCAACCCCAAGGAGTCGGAAGACACGGTGCTGGCCGACGAGACCCTCGCCCGGATCGAGGAGTACCTCGACCCCCAGGTGGTGCTGATGGTCGGCGAGATCGGGTTCAACAACACCACGCCGAACGAGGAGCGGGCCTTCCGCAAGCAGCTCCAGATCGCGGTCCGGCGGAACCTGCCGATCATGATCCACACGCCGCACGTGAACAAACTCAAAGGGACGATCCGCACGGTGGAAATCCTCAAGGAGATGAAGATACCCCCGCACCTGGTGGACATCGACCACTGCACCGAGGAGACCCTGCCGACCGCCCGGACGTTCGAGGGCTGCTGGTGCGGCATGACGGTCTATCCGACCAAGCTGTCGCCCGAGCGGGCCGCCAAGCTCGTCCAGCAATACGGTCCGGAACGCCTGCTGGTGAACAGTTCAGCCGACTGGTCCGATTCCTGGCCCCTGGGCGTGGTGATGGCGGCGCAGGCGATGGCCAAGCTGGGCCTGCCCGAATCGACCATAAGAGCGATGGTGTGGGACAACCCGATCGGCTGGATGAAGCAGAGCCCGAGGTTCAAGGCGCCGGGCGTTTAGTCACCGCGAAAGGCGCCCGGAACGTATTCGCTGTTTGTGGAGTGCGGCGGCTTTGACGCCGCTGTGGGCGACGCGCCAGGCGCCCTGAAAAGAAAGCGGTGTCAAAGCCACCGCACTCCACAAAAAGAAACTCGGCATTTGTCATTTGGCATTTGATATTCATTCGCCGTTCTTGGTGTCCTTCGTGTCCTTGGTGGTAAAGTTCCGAGTTGCACAATGCCCGATTCGCCCATCACCCCCGTCCCTCTTCGCTGCCCCGGGCAGGCGTATTCCATTTCGCAGGCCGTCTGCCGGGCCCGGCAGGGGGCCAACTTCTTCCTCTGCCCCGTCTGCGACAGCCGGGACCAGCAGGAGCGTGCCCCGTCGACCCGGGACGCCCGGGCCGGCAAGAGCAATGCCGTCGATCGCATCTTCCGCGCCTACGACGTCTGCGGCGTCTATCCCGAAACGCTCAACGAGGAAGCCGCCTGGAAGGTCGGCCACGCCGCCGCCAATTTCCTCCGCTCGCTGGTCACCGGCTACGCCCGCAGCGAACGCCACGCCTGCTCGATCGTCGTCGGCAGGGATACCCGCCCGTCCGGCATTCACCTCCAGCGGGCGCTGATCGAGGGCATCAGCTCGACCGACACCGACGCGATCGACCTCGGCGTGGTCGACGGCCCGATGCTCTGCTTCGCCGTCAATCACCTCGGCGCCTGCGGCGGGGTCCACGTCACCGCCAGCCATCGGCCATCCCAGCACAACGGCCTGCGAATCCTGGGCCAGGGCGGCAAGCCGGTCATCCAAGACACGGGCCTGCTGGAGGTCAAGCGGATCGCCGAGGCGATCTCCGCGCACAAGACCGCCGGCGTTCGCTGGATCGATCGGAACCTTTGGCCGGAGTATCGCGCCTTCGTCCGCCGGTTCCTCGACGCCGATCTCCGCCCGCTCAAAGTCGTCGTCGACGCCAGCAACGGCGCGGCTGGCACGATGATCCCCGCGGTCTTCGACGACCTGCCCGTGCGGATCGTGCCGCTGAACTTCGAGCCGGTCGCCCCGTTCGCCCACGAGCCGAACCCGCTGATGGAGTCGTCCCTGTCGCAATTGAAGGCCGCCGTCGTCGCGGAGGACGCCGATTTCGGCGTCTGCTTCGACAGCGACTGCGATCGGGTCGCGTTCGTCGACGAAGCCGGGGCCGCCATTCGCAGCGACCTCGTGCTCGCGCTGCTCGCGCCCGCCCTGCTGGCTGGCGATCCGGGCGCCGCCGTCGTCTTCGATGTCCGATCCAGCCGGGTGGTGGCCGAGGAAACGTTGGCCGCCGGCGGCGTGCCGCGCCGCGACCGCGTCGCCCACACGTTCCTGCGCAAGGCGCTGGCTGAGAGCAAGGGCGTGCTCGCCGGCGGCGGCTCGGGCCATTTCTTCTTTAAGGACAACTGGTACGGCGACAGCGGGGCGTTGGCCCTGGCCCACATGCTCAACGTGGTCAGCCGGCGTGGCGAACGCCTCAGCCAACTGGTCCGCCCCTTGCAGCGTTACGCCGTCAGCGGCGAGTTGAGCTTCCGCAACGACCGCCGCGACGAGACGATCGCCGCCCTGCACAGCGAGTTCGCCGGGCGGGGCAAGATCGACACCCAGGATGGCTTGCGAGTGGATTTCGATGATTGGTGGTTCAGCGTCCGCAAAGCCAACACCGAGCCGGTGCTGCGATTGAATGTGGAAGCAATCGCGCCGACCCTGCTGGCAGAGAAGTTAGCCGACCTGTCCACCCGGTTGGGGCAATAGCATTTTTCCCCTCGCCTTGGGGGGAGGCCCAGGGAGCCATCCAATTTGAATCATTGGGTGGCACTGGTGGCTTGTCCACCAGTATGCTCCTACGGAGCACTGGCAGGCAGGTAAAAGCTGCCAGTGCCACCCAGCCCTATATACACGCTGGAACGGAGCTGTACGAGAACAAAATGCATGGTTGGGTGAATAATGCGGGATCAAGACTCCATGGGCACGCTCTGAGCAGAACACAAGTCGCGGTACGGCATGACCGCCAGATTCACCCCACTAGGGGCCACAGTCACGACTCTGGGCACCCGGCCTGTTTCTTGTTGATGAACGGCGATAGCTGCTTGGGCTATCTGCCTCGCCATGGCCACTTTGGACTTGTCCATCGGGTCTGTCCCTGGGTGTTGCGGCAGCCGCTCATTGCTGAAAACGAAAAAGCCGACGCGGTCGGACATCTCATGGTGTCCGACCACGTCGGCTTACTTTTCAACGGGCCTCCCGTGCGGCCGGGCTGCCCTTCGTCTAGTCGTCCGATTCGGAATCGAGTCGCGATTCGCTCGTATCCATGTGTACTGTAGCGTGAGAAGCGGACGAATCAAGCGACTCGACAGACTGCATTTCTCGACTGGCCATTGCGGCTCTTGGCTGCTATCATTCTCGACTGGGCTAAACACGTGGAAGCCCAGGGTGGCCCTTCGGTTGCCGCGTGCAGGCTGTCGCTCCGCGAGCGGGACGGTCGCCAGGCAAACATCTCTGAGGTCCGCATGAAAACACAGGGTGAGATCGAAGCCGCTATCTGTGAAGGGATCAGCCGCTTCGAGCAGGAGTACATGGGCCGTGGCCCCAAGGACGTCCGCGCCCACCTGATTGGTGATTTTCTCGTGGTGCGACTTCGCGGCGTTCTCACCGCGGCGGAACAGCAACTGGTCAAGACTTTACCGACCGACAAGGGCATGGGACTGCTTAAGCAGGTGCGGACGCAGTTGATAGAGACGGCGAGGACGGCCCTGGAGGCCGTGATTCAGGGCATCACCGGGACCAACGTCGTGAGCCTTCATCACGACATCAGCACCGTCACCGGCGAAGAGGTCGTGCTTTTCACCCTGGCCGAGGCGCCGCTCGTTCGCGAGTCAAAGCGAGCGTGATATCCGTCCGCGCGGAAGCGTTATCCGCAGGGCATCGTGCAGGCGATCTTGGCCGGCATCGAACCGGAGTGCGTCTGGAAACCTGGTGTACCCGGCCGATCTCGCTCTCAGTTTCAATCGGGCTGCGGGCACATCGTGTTGCCGAAAAGCAACACCCGTGTTGTTTTTCGTCAACATCCGATAAAATCGTTCGTTTCCACAGAAAAAAACTTCCGAGGCGCAATATCTCAGGCTACAACGAGTTCCGACTCAGCATTCGGAATAACATGGCATGCGACAGATGGCTTGGCACGCCATTTGCAGCAACGGCTCGGTGGCAGAGTGAAGAGAATCCGTGCCTTCGTATCGCTTTCAGTTGATTCGTCTGTTCTGTTCGCTATGGTATGCTTTGGCGGAGCGCGAGCAGTGCATCGCTCGACTCCAAATCGGATGGCTAGGCAAGGGGCAGCCCGGTTGTGCCGGGAGGCCCGTTGATGAGCAAGCCGATGTGGCCTTGCACCCACGGGTGTGCGGCTGCATCGGCTTTTCGCGTTCATGCCCGAAGATGACGGGAATCGAAGAGGCTGTGTGACCCTGCGTTTCGGCAAGATGTTTACCAACTTGTCCGAGATGGAACTAACGAAAGGCGGAATCGCTATGACGTTCAACAAGTACGGAATTCTCGCGGCCATCGTGGCGTTCGTTGCCCTGCCGTTGGCGGCGAGCAGCGACACCCTTTACGATTTCAGCATTTATGCCAGCGGGGCCGCGACCACCACGCGCGTGACAACCCACGGCCGCGTCGCGGTCGCTGGCGCCCCCACGTTCACCAACATGGTCATCGGTGACGCCCTCACCAATTCCCTGGGCACGCGTGACGACCTGATCGCCGGCGGCTCGCTGACGTACAACAGCGGGACCGTGAACAACGGCGACGTTCTTTACGGGGCGGCGCTCACGGTCGCAGGGTGGACATCCACGGCCGGCAACGGCGCCGCCGTGCTGGGCTCTCCCGTCTTTACCCCTTTGACTACCGAGGCCGCGGCCCTCTCCACGTACTTTGCCGGGCTTACCGCCACTGGCGCCGTGGCAGGCGGGGCGACGCTCACCCTTACGGGCACCAACAGCATCCAGGACGTGTTCTCTCTGAGTGCCGCTGAGTTCAACACGGCCGGCACCATCAATATTGTCGGCGTCAATGCAGGCGAACGGATCATCGTCAACGTGGCGGCCGGCACGGGCTATACCAAGGCGGATACTGTCATCACGAATCTCGGCACATCGGGGAAGACATTCTTCAACTTCACGGACCCCGCGGCCCTGGATTTCACCCGCGTGAACTTCCCAGGTACGATCCTGGCGCCCAATGCCGCCATCACCCTCACCGGCGTCGCCACCACCGGCTCCACGATTGAGGGGAGTCTTTGGGTCGAAACAATCACTGCCACGGATTACACGATTGGCAACGCTGTCCCGGAACCCGCCACGATTCTGCTGCTTATCTCCGGTCTGGCGAGCCTGTCGGCCTTCAGGAAGAGGCCCCGCTCCGTGGCGTAACCGACGGACGCCGTGAAATCCGAGTTTCGGGCGTTGGGTAGTCCATGGGGGCGTCACGTCCCCCTGGGGGACAGCGGCGACGGGGGCGTCGCTTGACTTGTCCGCTTTGATCGCTACAGTACGCAAAGTAGAGCGCAAGCGAACATAGCTTGGCGTTGAGTCGTCGGATGACTAACTGAAGGGCAGCCCGGCCAGGCCGGTAGGCCCGTTGATGAGTAAGCCGACGTGCGCGAACACCGTAAGGTGTGTGCGCACGTCGGCTTTTTTTTGCTCGGACGGTACGGGCATATTGAGGCGGATTCTGTTCCTTTACAAGGAGTCTCTCGTGAAGCATGCACTGCGACACCTGCGATCGGCCAAGTCTTCAAAGCACAACATCCAACGAGAGAAGGCTCCGGCATGTCCGTCCCTGGAAGCACTCGAATCGCGGGTGTTGCTGTCCGGGAGCGTGCTTGCCTCGGTCGTGCATGGAAACCTGAACATCCGGGGCGACGCCGCGGCGAACGTCATTGCCCTGGATCAATCCGGGCTGACCGCTGACCAGGTGCGCATCTCCGGGGCCAGCGGGACCACCATCAACAACCAGGCCGACCCGATCATCCTGAGCGGGGTAACGGGCCGTGTCGACATCCGGATGGGCGCCGGGGCCGATAGCGTAGTCATGAGCAACCTGGGTCTGCCGGGCAACCTTTCGTTCGACGGCCAAGGGGGCGTCAATGCCCTCACCCTCAACAACGTCCAGGTCGCAACAAGCCTTACTATCCACAACGGCGCCACCATCACGATCGCCAATACCACCGTCGGCAAGGATCTGATGATCCTGCCGCCCGCCGCCGGCGTGGAGAGTGTCGCCCTGCAATCGGTCGAAGTCCAGCGGAACACCAAGATCAACAGCGGGAAGGGGGCCGATATTCTGACGATCGACGACTCGACCTTCCACGGCTCGGCGAAGCTGTCCACCGGGCAGGGCGTCGACGTCATTCAGATCGATGGCTTCGGCGATCCCCTGGGCCCGCCCACCCTGTTTGACGGGCCAGTGCGGATCGGGCTGGGGGCCGGCAACGACACTCTCCAAGTGGGCGTGGCAGGCGAAATCGGCCACCGCGCCGTATTCGCCGACAAGGCGTATTTCGACGGCGGAGCGGGGCGCGACATTCTCCTCAATTTTGACGGCAGCGCGTACGTCGGCGCCTCGCGTTTTCGAATCGTGCACTTCGAGTCGAACACCCCGTTCCCGGCCGCCACCGCCCCCGCCGTGAGTTCCACGGACCCGGCGAATGGTGCGACGGACGTCGCCGTGAACAAGAAGATTGCGGCGATCTTCAGCGAGGCGATGAACTCGTCAACAATCACGGCCGCAACGTTCACGGTAACAGGGCCCGGCAGCACCCCTGTGACGGGCATCGTGGCATACGCCGGCACCACGGCCACGTTCACGCCGACCGGCGGCCTTGCGCCCAACACCACATTTACGGCCACTGTAACCACCGGGGCTCAGGACCTGTCGGGCAACGCCCTGGCCGGCAGCTTCACCTGGACGTTCACGACCGGGGCGACCCCGGACACCACCGCCCCCACCGTGAGTTCCACAGACCCGCCCAACGGCGTGACGGGGGTGGCCCTTAACAAGAAGATCGCTGCCACCTTCAGCGAGGCCATGGATCCGCTGACCATCACCACCGCGACCGTGACGGTGACATCGCCCGGCCCGGTCCCGGTTGTCGGGACCGTGGATTACGTGGGCACCACAATGACCTTCACGCCCACAAGCAACCTCGCGCCCACCACCGTCTTCACCGTGACGATCACCACCGGGGCCACGGACCTGGCCGGGAATCCACTGGCCGGCAACTTCGTCTGGACGTTTACGACCGGGGCGACCCCGGACACCCTCGCCCCCACCGTGAGTTCCACGGACCCGGCCAATAGTGCGACGGGCGTCGCTCTGAACAAGAAGATCGCGGCGACCTTCAGCGAGGCGATGGACCCATTGACCATCACCACGACGAGCTTCCGGGTATCCTCGCCGGGGTCCACACCGGTGGCAGGCACGGTGACGTACGTCGGCAACACAGCCACCTTCACACCCGCCAGCAGCCTTACACCCAACACCACGTTCACGGCCACTATAACGACCGGAGCCAAGGACCTGGCGGGCAACGCCCTGGCCAGCAACTTCACCTGGACATTTACGACCGGGGCGACTCCGGACACCACCGCCCCCACCGTAACATCCACGGACCCCCTGAACGGCGACACGGGGGTTGCCCTTAACAAGAAGATCGCCGCCACCTTCAGCGAGGCGATGGATCCGCTGACGATCACCGCGGCGAACGTGACCGTGGCGGCAGTCAGCCCGGTCCCGGGTCCTGTCACCGGGACGGTGGCTTACGTGGGCGCCACAATGACCTTCACACCCACGAGCCCGCTCGCGGCCACTACCGTATTCAGCGTGACGATCACCACCGGGGCCAAGGACCTGGCTGGGAATCCGCTGGCCAGCAACTTCGTCTGGAGTTTCACAACCGGGGCGACCCCGGACATCACCGCGCCCACCGTCACCTCGACCAGCCCCACCGATCTTCAGGCCAATGTGGCCATCAATAAGACGGTCGCTGGAACCTTCAGCGAGTCAATGGACCCGCTGACCATCACCACCGCGAACTTCAAGGTGACAGGGCCAGGCAGCACACCTGTGACCGGGACGGTGAACTATGATGCGCCAAGCATGACGGCAACCTTCAGGCCCTCGAGCAATCTCGCCCTCAACACCACATTCACCGCCACGATCACCGGCGGACCCAGCGGGGTGAGGGACCTGGCCGGCAATCCGCTGGCAACCGACAAGGTGTGGACGTTCACGACCGGAACGCAGGTGGCGCAGGCGCCGATCAACCTTGGGCGGGCTAGCGCCTTTGCAGTGATGGCTACCGCCTCGATCAACGGCGGCGCTGACCAGATCAACGGAGATGTCGGGCTTAACCCGGGGAGTGCTCAGGGAATCCCGCAGGCACAGATCAACGGCGCGATCCACGTCGATGATCAGGCGATCATCGACGCCCAAACCGATCTGTTGGCCGCATACAACGACGCCGTGAGCCGTTCAGTTACTTCCATAAGCCTGCCCGGCAACATGGGCGGGTTGACCTTCACGCCTGGACTATACACCAACTCGACCTCGGTATTGATTTCCGGGCCACCGGGGCCGGGCAACAACGTGACCCTTGACGCTCAGGGCGACCCCAATGCGATCTTTATCTTCAAGATGGGGTCCACGCTCACCGTCGGGGTTGGCGCCCAGGTGATCCTGGCCGGCGGCGCCAAGGCCGGCAATATCTTCTGGCAGGTCGGGACCTCGGCAACCCTGAACACGACCACGATCTTCTACGGCAATATTCTCGCCGCGGTGACGATCACGGTTAACAACGGGTCGGTAGTAGTCGGCCGGCTTCTGGGCGGCTCGAACTCAGACGGTTCAGTGACCGTCAACGGGAGCACCGTCTCGGTGCCCAGCGCGTGAGCCGCGGCCCTTCAGAATGAGAGCTTGGGCACGTCCGGGGCGGCCGCGATCCAAATGATCGCGGCGCCCCGGAAGATGCCATGCCCTCCGCAACGAGGGCGCTGCGATGTAGCCCTAATCGCCTACTGGGATGGTCACAACCACGGTGGTTCCCCGGCCTGGCGAACTGTTCACATCGAGCACGCCGCCAAACAATTCCAACTGCTCGCGGATGCCAAACAGGCCAAATGCGTCGATGGGAGGAGAAGGCCGTCAGCACGCTGCGGTCGAATCCGAGGAATTCCGCGAGCGTCCGCAGGCATTCGATGACCACCTCGTCAAACTTCTCGTCGGCCACGTTAGACAACAACCGGCTGGCGACGTCGGCCAGGACGCGCTCGAACTCCACGTGTTCCGCGGAATCCACCTTGTTGGCTTCGATACAGCGAGTCGGTGAGCGAATCCGTCAGCGTGACGACGGCGAGATTGGACTCAGCGCGTTGGCGATAAGCGGGTAGTTTGGATCGGGTCCGTGGCACGGTGGGCCACTCTTGACGCTTGCGCGGCATGATACCGCGCGTTTTCACGTCATAAGCCGCACCACCGACCATCGGCGGGTTCTCGCAATTTGCGAGCTCGCATGGACTTGCAACTACTGGGCGATACAGGACTTGAACCTGTGACCTCACGGGTGTGATCCGTGCGCTCTAGCCAACTGAGCTAATCGCCCGCGTCAATGGTGTCCGTCGCGGTAACGGGCGTCAAACCGGTTTCCCGACGTTGTGCTCCTCTTTCTCCGCGGCCTCGGCGACATCCTTCTTCACCGAGTCAACCTCCTCGTTGACCCCTTTAAGCCCCTTCTTGAACTCGACGAGTCCCTGGCCAAGGCTTCGTCCGACCTCGGGCAGCCTTCGTCCGAACAGGAGGAGGGCGACGACCAGAATCACTATGATCTCAGGCGTTCCCAATCCCCAAGCCAGCATTGGCGTCATACGACACCGCCTCTCTCGCCCTCGGTTTTCGGGGAGGGTTCACCCATTATAAACCGGGGACTCGGCCTGTCAACGAAAACGCCACGCCCTCCCGACGTACGCCTTCGGTAAGCCGGCCTCCATAGTGCTTACGCCCGCCGCCGCTACTCTGTTCTAGGCGGTTGGCCGGCAACAATCAACGGCCGCCGGCCAGCCTCGCCAGGAACTCGGCTGCCACTTCGCCGCCGAGATGGTAGTCGGCGACGTTCATCTGCTCGTTGGGCGAGTGGATGTTGCAGTCCTCGCGCGACAGGCCGATGAACAAACTATCCACGCCGAGGATGTCTTTCAGGTCGGCCAGGATCGGCAGGGAACCCCCCGCCCCGCAAAAGGTCGGGGGCAAGCCGGCAAGGGCCTGAATCGCCCCGGCCATCGCCGCGAAGGCTGGGCCGGTGGTGTCGGCCTGGTAGGCGCGACACCAGTGCTCGAAGGCAACCTCGACGGTCAAGCCGGCCAGGCAGTTCGCGCGGAGGTAGCTCTCGAACGAGGCCGCGACCTTGGCCGGGTCCTGCCGGCTGACCAGGCGGAACGACACCTTCGCCTCCGCCATCGACGGGATGATCGTCTTGGCGCCGGGGCCCTGGTAGCCGCCGCCGATGCCGTTGACGTCGCACGTCGGACGGAACCAGCGGCGCTCGTTGAACGACCGCCCTGCCTCCCCTGCCCCGAGCGCATCGACGCCGGCCTCGGCGGCGATCTCGGCCTCGGCATACGGCAGCGACGCGAGTTGCGCCTGGCGAGCGGCGCCGATCTCGTCGACCCCGTCGTAGAAGCCCGGCAGCGTGACCCGCCCGGTCGCGTCGTGGAGGCCGGCGATCAGCCTGGCCAGGCCGTTGATCGGGTTG